>JACMLI010000351.1 GCA_014379705.1 Gemmatimonadaceae bacterium | reverse complement strand
GCCAGGGCGCGCGTGCTCAACCCGCCTAACGGGTAGCCGAAGCCCTGCCCGCTGAGCGTGCCCTGCGCGGACGCCAGGGTCGGGACCGCGGCGAGCACCGCGAGGCCACGCAGGATCCGCAGGGTGGTGTGGACGACCGGCATCATGGGATCCCGAAAGTGGTACGCAGCGAGTAGCTCACGCGTAGCCGCGGCCGCAGGTGGCTCGCGGCCCTCGTGGAGTAGAAGCGCGCCTCGCCGATGGTGAGCGCCTCGTCGTTGGCCCGGATCACGATCGCGCGTTGCTGCTTGTACGGATTTTCCGTCGTCCACTGGCGCAGCGCCGCGGCAACCTCGATCTGCTTCACCCCGCTGTCCGCCGCCGACACGCGCAACGTGTCCACCGGGAATGCCGACAGCAGGCCGGCCGCCCGCGCATAATCCGTGACTTCCTCACCGGCCAGGACCAGCTGTGGGAGGAGCAGCGTACTGTCCGTGCGCGCGAGCAATGGTACAGGCACCTGCGTCAGGAGCAACGTGGCGCGCAGCACCGTCGATGAATCGAGGATGCGTGGCGGGACGAGGAAGCGCAGGTACGAACGACGCGCAGGCAGCCCGCCGACGGACAGGATGTCGGGCGGGGGGAGCGCGGGGGCCGCGGCAATGATCGTGTAGTCGACCAGGTCCGTCTGGAGCTCGAAGTCATCGGTCGGCGTGGTCGACCGCAACCCGACGCTGATCTCGTCGATCGCCGTGTCGGATGGCACGGGATCGTACTTGAGCACCGTTGGTGCCGACACGTCGTAGGAGCCCAGGCTGAGCACCGCCCCCTTCGTGCTCGTCACGCGCAAGCCGACGCGCAACCGTTTCCGCCCGGTGATCAGCGCGAGGAGCTTCGCGTTGTCGAAGTACACGCGCAGCGAATCCTTCACCTGGTTCGTGTCCAGCGTCGAACCGCCCAGCAGGCGGTCTGCTCGGAATCGGGCGAGGACCGCAGCCACCGACGTGTCGGCGGCCGTCGTGTCGACATCGTACAAGTCGATGCGTACGGGTGCCGTGACCTTCGTGAGCGTCGGGTTCAGCCGAACGAGCAGGTACGCGCTGTCGATCGCCGTGATCGCCGAGTCGCCACCGTTGCGCGTGATGCGCGAGGTGAGCGAGTCGAAGCGCATGACGACGCGCGTGTCGATCGTGTCGCCACGCGCCGCGAGCAGCAATGCGCCTTCGCTCCCGATCGACGGCGTTCCAGTGACGACGGTGTCGAACGCGATCGCCTCCAGCACCGTGTCGGTGACGACGACGTTCTGGCCCGGACACAACGCCGGGCACGCCGCGCCGTCGTCGAGATCCTCCGTGCACCCGGCAAGGAGGAGCGCGCCCGCGAGGAGCGCGACGGCAGGAATCCGACGCCTATGCCAGGCGTGTGACACGTCCATCCACATCGTAGCTATCGACAATGGCCATGATAACTGCATCAACTGGCCGATCCTTGGTGACGTTCGTGAGTCGTGCGGAACTTCCACTTGCATACAAGACAACTTCGCCGATCCCTGCCCCCACACTGTCGACCGCGACCACGTACCCCCCCTCCCGCTCGAGCGTCGTCGTCATGTTCTCGACGATGAGCAGCGTGAGGGATTCGAGGGACGGATCCTTCCGGGTCGACACGACGGTCCCCGCGACCTTGCCCAGTTTCATCGGTGCGCGAGCGAAGCGGGGGTGAAAGGCACCGGGAGCAACTCGCTGAGGCGGTACGAGACGCGTCGCCCATCGAGCGAGGCGCTGACGATCTGCAACTGCGGCTCGAACTCGACCAGCGCCTGACGGCAGATCCCGCAGGGAGGCGTGGGCTCGGTGGCCTCGGTGGCGACGACATGCAGCGAAAAGCGCCGCTGGCCGGCCGCGACGGCCGCGCTGAGCGCCGAGCGCTCCGCGCAGATTCCCGCCGGATACGATGCGTTCTCCACGTTGCACCCATGGAACTCGGAGCCGTCGGCCGCGACGAGTGTCGCACCGACGCGAAACTGCGAATACGGCGCATACGCACGCTGCATCACGTCCACCGCGGACTGCACCTGCGCCTCGTGCCCCGCACCGTGAAGGGTCGCGCTCATGCGGTCACGTCGCCCAGGAACGACGTCCCGCAGCCGCGGAAGGCCAGACCGAACCAGTCCGCGATGGTCGCCCCCACGTCGGAGAACGTACTCCGCTCGACGAGACGAATCGGGCGGACGCGCGGTCCCACCATCAACATCGGCACTCGCTCGCGCGCATGATCCGTCGACGGGGTGGTGGGGTCGTTGCCGTGATCGGCGGTCAGGATGAGCAGGTCGTCCTCGTGGAGAAATGCCAACAACCCGGGCAACGCCTCGTCGAACTCGCGAAGCGCCCGGTAAAACCCCGGCACGTCGTTCCTGTGCCCGTACTGCTGGTCGAAATCTACTAGGTTGGCGAACAGGAACCCACTTTCCCGGGCGGCAATCCATGACTGGACCCGCTCGATGCCCTCAGCATTTCCGGCCGTGTGGGTCGCCGTGATCCCGCGACCCGCGAAGAGATCGTCCACCTTGCCCACCCCGGTCCGCGGAATTCCGGCCGCCGCGAGGGCGTCGAGGAGCGTTTGGCCCGTCGGCTCGATCGAGAAGTCCCGGCGATTCGCCGTACGCACCCAGGCCCGCTGCTGCCCCACGAATGGCCGGGCGATCACGCGAGACGCGTCGTTGGGGGGCACCAACATCCGCCGGGCCGCCGCGCACGCCTCGTACAACTCCTCCAGCGGTACGACCCCTTCGTGGGCCGCGACCTGAAAAACGGAGTCGGCGGATGTGTACACGATCCACGCCCCGGTGGCGACGTGCTCGTCCCCGTACGCGTCGAGGATCTCCGTTCCGCTCGCCGCCACGTTGCCGATCACGCGCCGTCCCGTTAGGCGCTCGAACTCGGCGATGATGTGCGGCGGAAAGCCACTCGGATACGTGGGAAACGGACGCGCGAGGTGCACCCCGCAGAGCTCCCAGTGCCCCGTCACGGAGTCCTTTCCCGCCGACGCCGGCTGCAGCGCACATCGCGCCGCGGTGCCTGCCACATCGGGATCCAGCCCCGCCACCGGGGCGATCGTGCCAAGCCCGAGGCGTTCGAGCGCCGGCAGTGAAAACCCGGGGGTCGCCGCCGCCACGTTCCCCAGCGTATTGCTCCCTGCGTCCCCATAGGTGGCGGCATCATGCGCCGCGCCAATGCCGACGCCATCGAGCACCACGAGCGCGGCGCGACGCGTCACTCGGCGGCCGCGATGGAGCCCCCCCGCACGTAAACGCGCGGGGCACGCAGCTTGAGGCCGACAAGCAACTCGTAGGGCAGGAGGTCCACAGCGTCGCACATCTGGTTGATGTCCAGATGATCGTCACCCGCGCGACCAAGAAGGGTTGCCACGTCACCCACCTCGCACGAAATGCCGGTGACGTCGATCATGGTCATGTCCATCGTCACGCGCCCCACCACCGGGGCGCGACGCCCGCGCAGGATCACCTGCCCCAGGGATGAAAACAGGCGCCGATACCCGTCGGCGTAGCCAATGGCCAGGGTCGCCACCCGGCGCTTCCCGGGCGCGCGCCACGTCGCGCCGTATGAGACCGACTCGCCCCCATTCACCTCGTGGATCTCCACAACGCGCGCTCGCAGGTGCGCCACGGGAGCGGGGTCGAGCCGGGACCCGCGCCCCCCGCCCACGCCGTAGAGGAACACCCCAGGCCGGACCACGTCCCATGGCGAAGGAGTCTGGCGCTCGACGGCTGGACTGTTCTCCGCATGGAGGATCCGCGGGCGCGCTCCGAGTTGCTCGAGGGAGAGGCGGAAGCGCATTTGCTGCTCTTCCAGGGACGCGTCGTTCGTGTCCGCGGAGTGGAAATGCGTGAACGCACCCTCGGGAGGCGATTCGGCGGCGAGGGCGGCCAATTCACCGACGCGCCACCATTCCACGCCGGCCCGGTGCATCCCCGTGTCTACGCCCAGGTGCCACGCGCCGCCCCCACTATCGATCCAGGAACGAATCGCGTCGGCAGTGCCGAGGGTCGGCGTGACGCTCAGCCGCCTCGCCTCCGGGAAATCCGATGGAAGCAGCGGGGTGAACACGAGAATCCGGCGTGCGATCCCGGCCGCGCGCAGCTCGGCGGCCTCGGCGAGCGCGGCGATGCCGAACGCCCACGGGTCCAGTGGTTCGAGGGCTCGGCACACCTCGATCGCTCCCATCCCATAGGCGTCGGCTTTCACCATCGGGAGCAGGGGCTTTCCCGACCGTCGCTGGATCGAGGTGGCGTTGTGGACCACGGCGTCGAGATCGACCTCGACCCAGGCCCGCTGCATGCGCGAATCCATTGACCGTCGGAGGAAAGGCGCGGTAATATGCCCGGCTGGAGGGGACGAATGCAACCTAAGGCCACGCTTGAAGATACGCTCGCTCTGATGAGGGATCTCCGAGCCCGTTGTGAGTGGGACGCCGCCCAGACTCACGCGAGCTTGCGACCGTACCTCGTCGAGGAAGCCCACGAGCTCGACGACGCCCTCCGCGACGCGAGCGACCCCCACATGCGCGAGGACTTGGGGGACGTCCTGCTTCAGGTGCTCTTCCACTCCGTGGTCGCCCAGGAGCGGGGCGCCTTCGACATCGGGGACGTGGCAGCCGGCTTGATCGAAAAGATGCACCGCCGCCACCCGCACCTGTATGGCGATGGCGTCCGGGTGGGCTGGGAGAAGCTCAAGGCGAACAAGCGGACTTCCATCGAAGAAGGCCTGGCCTCAGGGCTGCCGTCCCTGCACCGCGCCCACCGGCTGCAGGACCGAGCGGCTGGGGTCGGCTTTGACTGGGATGACGTGGAGGGTCCGGCGCAGAAGGTCGGCGAGGAACTGGAGGAGGTTCGCGAACACCTCGGCGGCGCGCGGGTCGCCCGCGACGGCCATGCGCCCCCGGCCTACGACGCCCGGTTCGATTCTCTGGAGGCCGAACTTGGGGACCTGCTCTTTGCGGTCGTGAACCTTTGTCGGAAGGCGGGGGTGCACGCGAGCATCGCCCTCGATCGCGCCAATGCGAAGTTTGCGCGGCGGTTCACGGGGATCGAGCGGCTCGCCGAGTCGCGGGGGATCGACGTGCGCACGGCGGGACTGGCCGTTCTCGATGGTTTGTGGGATGAGGTGAAGGCGGGGGAGCCGGGTCCGGCCTAACGCGATGTGACAGCGGGATGACGCGTTCCTCTAGGGTTGTCCAACTGCTTTAAACGCAGAGACGCAGAGGACGCAGGAAACAATGGACAGGTTGGAGAGCCAACGTCGCACGGGGATCATCATTGCTGCGGCAATCCAGGTTCACTCGACCCTAGGGCCAGGTCTGCTCGAGAGCGCGTACCTGACATGCCTGGCGTATGAAATCAGGCGCCGTGGACTCGAGGTCCGCACGCAAGTATCCCTGCCAATCATGTATGGTGAACTTGTTCTGGATCAGGCCTATCGCATCGACCTTGTGGTTGCCAACGAGATCTTCGTCGAGGTCAAGGCCGTTCAGGCCATCGTCCCAGTACATCACTCCCAGTTGCTGACCTATCTTCGCCTGGGTGGAAAACACGTAGGTCTCTTGATCAACTTTCACGAAGCCCGCCTCCGCGACGGAATCAAGCGAATCGTGAACAACTGATAGGTCTTCTGCGCCCTCAGCGTCTCTGCGTTGAAGCTTTTCACGCAGAGTCGCAGAGGCACCCACGGACGCAGGATCAGTCAACGTCCCCCCGCCCGTCCTCCAGAAAGAGCGGCGTGGCGTTGTTCGCATCATCGTAGAACCGGATCGCCCCCGGTGCCCCGCACATCTTCGCGATCCACACGATCTGCCCCGTGTGCGTCGAGAAGTGCTCCACCACGTGGAAGATCGCGGCGAACACCGTCGTCTCGCGCCCCTGGATCGAACGCGGCTCCAGCAGCTGTGCCGGGGTGACGCGCGCGAGCGTGGTGTCGACTTCAGTCAACGTGCGCTCGAGCAAGTCGATCAACGCGTCGGCCGTGACCCCGCCCCGAGTCGCGAACTCCACCTCGCGGCGCCGGATGTCAGGCGCTCCACCCACCCCCGAGACGATCCACTGCCGCACGTTCCCCGTGAGGTGCATGACGAGGTTGCCGGCGCTGTTGGCCTCGTCATGTGGCCGCCACCAGACGGCTTCGTCGGGCATCGCCTTGAGGGCGGCGCGGATCTTGGCCGGATACTCGACCCCGAGGTAGTAGCGCGCACGCTCGATGAAACGCACATCGATCGACATGGTTCAGGGGCGAAGGCGGTGCATCATGCGCGGAAACGCGATGCACTCGCGGATGTGGGGCGTGCCGGTGATCCAGGCGACGGTGCGCTCCAGGCCAAGGCCAAAGCCGGAGTGCACGAAGGTGCCGTACTTCCGCAGGTCGAGGTACCAGCCGTACGCGTCGACCGGCAGGCCCTCCTCGTGGATGCGCGCGAGGAGCTTGTCATGGTCATCCTCGCGCTGCGAACCGCCGATGATCTCGCCGTACCCTTCCGGCGCGAGGCAGTCGTCGCACAGCACCGTGCGCGGATCGTCCGGGTTCTCCTTCATGTAGAACGCCTTCGCCTGCTTCGGATAGTTGCACACGAAGATCGGCGTCTGGTAGTCGGCCACCAGCAGGGTCTCGTCCTCGGCACCGAGGTCGTCGCCCCACACGATCGCGCTGCCCTTGGCCTGCAGCGTCGCGACGGCATCCGTGTACGCGATGCGCGGAAACGGGCCCTGGATCGCCTCGAGCTTGCTCACGTCGCGCTCGAGTTCCTTGAGCTCTGCCTGCCGACGCTCGAGCACGCGTCCGACGATGGACACGAGCATCTCCTCCTGCAGCTGCATGCTCGCGTGGGTGTCGTAGAACGCCATCTCCGGTTCGATCATCCAGAACTCAGTGAGGTGCCGGCGTGTCTTGGACTTTTCCGCACGGAATGTGGGACCGAACGTGTAGATGCACCCCAGCGCCGCCGCCGCCGCTTCGCCGTAGAGCTGCCCGGTCTGCGCCAGGTACGCGGTCCCCTCCTCGAAGTACTCCGTCGAAAAAAGGCCCGAGCGCTCCCCGATCGCGGCCGTCAGGATCGGCGTGTCCACGTGGATGAACCCGCGCTCGTAGTAAAAATCGTGGATCGACTGTTCGATCTCATGCCGGACTCGCATCAAGGCAACTTGACGGGGCGACCTGAGCCATAGGTGTCGGTTGTCGAGCAGGAAGTCGATTCCGTGCTCCTTGGGCTGGATCGGGTAGTCGTGCGGGCTCGTCCCGAGGACCTCCAGGTCCGTCACCCCCATCTCGTGTCCGCCCGGGGCCCGCGGCTCGGCACGAACCTCGCCAGTCACGGCAATGCTGGTCTCCTGGGTCAGGGTGGCGAAGCGCTCCCAGACCTCCGGAGTGAGCTGGTTCTTGACCAGGACGCACTGGAGGAGGCCGGTCCCATCGCGCATGACGATGAAGGCCACCTTGCCCGATGACCGGAGGTGGGCCACCCAGCCACGGACGGTGACGGTCTGGGTAACGACCTTTGGCAGCGTCGCAACAGTAGCGTAGGTTTTTGGCACGTAAGGTGTTGGACAGAATGGGGCGACACGGTCGCGAAAGGTATGAATGGTGGGGAACGGCGGCAACCGATGCCGCCGGACATGATGTACCTCGAGGAGATCGATGACGCTTCGCACTCGGCTCGCATTTGGAATCGTCGCGATGGTCCTGGTGATGCTCGCCCCGCTCATCCTCTCGCTCCGCGCGCTGGATGATTTCCGGCGCGACGCCGAGCGACTGCGCGTCGTGGAGTTCCGCGCAGCCGTGCTCGTCGGGCGGGCGCGCAGCGCCGTGCTCGAGATCAACCAGACCAAGACGTTCCTGTCGCTCTTTCCGAGCGAGCAGACGGCGGGCCAGTTCCGCGCCAAGCTCGACACGTTGCGGCTGCAGGTGGATTCGCTGGGGACCATGATCAACACGGTCACCGGTCCGCGAATGCGCAATTCCCTCAAGGCCGTGTCGGATGAGGCGGAGACCGCGCTGCGGCTCGCGTCCATGGGACGCGTCACGCTCGCTGACTCGATCATCGATCGACCGATGTCGAGCGCGATCGACGACGTCGAACGCATCCTCACGCTGACCGAGCAGTCCCTGCAGGAACAAACGCGGGAACGCGTGTCTGCGATCTCGACAGAATCGGCATCCGCGCGGCGGTCGGCACTCTTTCTCCTCGCGGGCGCGGCGGTGCTCGCCGTGCTCATCGGGTTGTGGCTCACTCAATCGGTGTCCGGCCCCATCGACGAACTCGACGCGGGCATGCGCGCCGTCTCGGAGGGGGACTTCGGTCATCCCATCGGGATCGATGCAGGGAGACGCGACGAGTTCGGACGCCTCGCGGCGTCGTACAATTCCATGGCGATGCAGTTGCGCGAGCTCGATCGACTCAAGGCCGAGTTTGTCTCCGTCGCGTCGCACGAGCTCAAGACGCCGATCAACGTCATCACGGGCTACCTGCAGTTGCTCAAGGAGCATGTCTATGGTCCGCTGACGGAGCGCCAGTCGGAGGTGGTGGACACGCTGGCGGCGCAGGGGAAGTCGCTCTCGCGCCTCGTGCGCGGGTTGCTCGACGTCTCACGCTTCGAGGCCGGGGGCGGTCGCATCGACCCGCGCCCGATTGCGCTCCCCGCGTTCATGGGGGACCTGGAGCGCACGTTCCGCGTGCTCGCCATCCAGCGGGAAGTCGCCTTCGAGGTCACGCGCGAGAACGAGCTGCCGGCCGAGGTGGTGTGGGATCCGGAACAGATGAACGAAGTGCTGGGTAACCTGCTCTCGAACGCCTTCAAGTTCACGATCAAGGGAGGGCGCGTGCGGCTCCTCGTGCGCCAGGAGCGGGAGCATGTGCAAATGACCGTGGCAGACACCGGCGCCGGAATTCCTGCCGCGCAATTGCCCTACGTCTTCGAGAAATTCTATACGGCCGACAACCAGACCACGGGCCTCAAGGGCACGGGGCTTGGCCTCGCCATCGCCAAGGGCATCGTCGCCGCGCACGGTGGGTCGATATCGGTGCAGAGCACAGTGGGCACGGGGACGTCGTTCACGATCCTGCTGCCCTTCCGCGCGCTCGCGGCACGCGTGGTAAACCCGCGCATCACGGAGGCGGTGGGCGCATGACGCATCGCTGGCGCTCCTTGCTCCTGGTCGCGCTGTGCGTCGGTTGCCGCAAGGCGCCGGTGGTACGGGTGGTTACGCATATCCCGACCCCGGTCCCCATTGCGATGCCGGATTCGGCCCTCTCTGAATGGCCGACGACGCTCGCCGACGCGTTGCGTGCCGCCGAAGCCGGCAAATACGAGGAAGCAGACCAGCGCCTCTTGCAGTACGGCCTCAAGCACCCTGGCACCCGTGAAGGCACGGAGAGCGATTTCTGGCGCGCGGTCCTCAAGGCGGACCCCTCGAACACCGGCCCCGAAGCACGCGAACGCATCGCGCTGTTCGACAGCTACCTCGCCGCCGGCACGGGCACGCCGCACTACCTCGAGGCCCTTGTTTTCCGTCGTTTGCTCGAAACCATGGACTCAGCGCGCTCGGCGATCGCGGCCCTGGGCAAGGCAAACGAGGCGCGGCAGCGCACGCGCGAGGAGGAGATCCGCAAGCTCTCCGACGACCTCGATCGCACCATGGCGGAGCTCGACCGGATCAAGAAGCGGCTGGCGCCGGTGAAGGTGCCGTAGCGGGGGATGGAGCGAGCGGGAGATGGAGCGAGCGGGAGATGGAGCGAGCGGGAGATGGAGCGAGCGGGAGATGGAGCGAGCGGGACCACCGCTAACCGTTTCGCGTCTTCGCGCTCCCCGCTCGCAGTATCCCCCGCTCGCAGTTCCCCCCGCTCGCCCTTCAGCCCACTCGAAAAAGCTCCAGCGCCCGCGAATACCGATGCCCGATCGTCCGCCGCAACCCCGCATGCTCCGGTCGTGACAACGTCGGGTCCTTCGCCAGCAGCGCCGACGCCACGCGCTGGGCGTCGAGATTCAGCTGCTCGTCGCGCACCGGGTCCGCGATGCGGAAGGCGGCGTCTCCGCTCTGCTGCTTGCCAAAGAGGTCGCCCATCCCGCGCAACCGCAGGTCGGCGCGCGCGATCTCGAAGCCGTCGTCGGTGGACGTGAAGATCCGCAGGCGTTCCGCCGCCTCGTCGCCCACGTCCCCGAGCAGGATGCAGAACGACTCCTCCGCGCCGCGCCCAACGCGGCCGCGCAGCTGGTGCAGCTGCGAGAGGCCAAAGCGCTCCGGGTGCTCGATCAGCATGACGGTGGCGTTGGCGACGTCGATGCCGACCTCGATCACCGTCGTCGCGATCAGCGCGTCGATCTCGCCGTCGCGGAAGGCGCGCATGATCGCGTCCCGCGCGTCGGCGGGGAGCCGGCCGTGGAGGAGCGCCAGCCGGAAGCCGGCGAGTCGCCCCGCCCCCAACTCCGCGAACATCGTCGTCGCGGCCTTGAGGTCGACCTTCTCCGATTCCTCGATCACCGGATAGACGACGTAGGCCTGCCGCCCCGCCGTGAGTTGCGACGCGACAAAAGTGAGCACGCGGTCCCGCGCCGACTCGGGGCGATGCGCACTGGTCACCGGGTGGCGCCCGGGAGGACGCTCGTCGATCGTGCTCACGTCGAGGTCCCCGTACACCGTCAGGGCGAGGGAGCGCGGGATCGGGGTGGCAGACATCAGCAGCATGTCCGGGGTCTCTCCCTTGCCGCCTAACGCTGCGCGCTGTTCCACGCCGAAGCGGTGCTGCTCGTCGACGATCGCAAGCCCGAGCCGTCCGAAGGTCGTGCGTTCCTGCACGAGTGCGTGCGTCCCGATCGCCAGCAGCGGATCCGCCGTCGCCAGGCGAGCCTCAGCCTCCCGACGCGCCACCGTCCCCTGGCTCCCCCACAACGGCACCGGCGTCACGTTGAGCGGAGCGAGCATCCGACCGATGGAACGCGCGTGCTGCTCGGCGAGCAACTCGGTCGGCGCCATCAGTGCGGCCTGGAAGCCATTTTCCATGGCGAGGAGCGCCGCGAACAACGCGACGATCGTCTTCCCGCTCCCTACGTCGCCCTGCAACAGGCGATGCATGCGATGTGGCGAGCACATGTCGCTCGTGATCTCCCGGATCACTTTTCTTTGTGCCTTGGTGAGCTCGAACGGCAGCGCGTCGGCGAGTTGCCTCGTGAGCGTGCGCTGCGAGGCAAAGGTAATCCCCAGCCGCGGAGCGCGAGCCACAGCATTGGCGCGCCGCTGGAGGATCTGCATGAAGAGGAGTTCGTCGAACGCCAGTCGATTGCGGCCGCGGTGCGCATCCCCAAGCGTCGGCGGCCGGTGCACCAGGCGCAGGGCCTCCTGCAACGGCAGGAGTGACACCTCATCGCGCAGTGGCGCCGGCAGGTAGTCCTCCGCAAGGGCGACGAGCGTGTCGAGGTGCGTCTCGATCAACCCCCGGATCTGCCGGACGGTGATCCCCTCGGTCGCGCGATACACGGCGAGCACGCGTCCCTGCTCTGCCCCGTCCTCCTCGTCCCCGAAGTTCACGTATTCGCGCGGTTGCACCTGCCGCCCATGGTAGAACCGGCACGGGCCCGAGACGAGCAGGAGGTGACCCTTGTCGATGGAGCGATCGAGGAAGGGCTGGCCCGGCCACGACACCTCGATCATGCCCGTGGCGTCCTTGAGCACCGCCTGGAAGATGCGGAGTCCGCGACGCGTCGGCAGCACGCCCTTGGAGATCACGCGGCCAAGGATCGTGACATCCATGCCCGGCTGCACCGCGTTGATGGGCGCGATGGTACTCGCGTCTTCGTACCGGTGCGGCACGTGGTACAGGAGGTCCCCCGCCGTGTGCAGGCCGATGCGGTGCAGGAGTTCCGCGCGTCGCTCCCCGACGCCCTTCACGAACTGGATCGGCGTCACGAGCGTGAGGTGCGCACGGGGGGCGCTCATCGACTCGTCAGGCAGCGCCGGCGGCCCGCGGCCGCATCACCCCTCGAGCACGTCGCGGGCGAACGCATCGGCATCGAAGACCTCGAGGTCGTCGGCCTGCTCGCCCGTGCCGAGGAACTTCACGGGCACGTCGATCGCCTCGTGGACGGCCACGACGATGCCTCCCTTCGCGGTGCCATCCACCTTGGTGACCACGAGCCCTGTCACCGGCACCGCGGCAGCGAACGTGCGCGCCTGCGCCACCGCGTTCTGCCCGATGGTCCCGTCGAGCACGAGCAATGTCTCGTGCGGGGCCTCTGGCATTCGGCGCTTGATCACGCGCGCGACCTTCTTGAGCTCGTCCATCAGGCTGTCGCTCGTGTGGAGGCGGCCGGCAGTGTCGATGATGACAACATCGGCACCACGCGTCACGCCGGCGTCAATCGCATCGAACGCCACGGCCGCCGGGTCGCCACCCGGCTTCCCGCCGACGAAATCAGCGCCGGTGCGGTCCGCCCAGACCCGCAACTGGTCGATCGCACCGGCGCGGAACGTGTCTCCCGCACCGACCACCACGCGCTTGCCCTGCTTGCGGAATCGCGCCGCCAGCTTGCCGATGAACGTCGTCTTCCCCGCGCCGTTCACGCCAACGATCAGGATCACCGTCGGCGCCGTCGCCGCGAGGATCAACGCCGGATCCGCATTCCCGAGTCGCAGCGCCTTGGCGATGCCCTCGGAAAGGGCCCCCAGGAACTCGTCGTGTGACTTCACCGAGCCGAACCTGGCCAGGCGGTCGATATCTTCCACGAGTCGAAGCGTGGTCGGCACGCCGAAGTCGGCTTCGAGCAGGAGTTCCTCCACCGCCTCAAGCGAGCCCTCTTTCGACGCGCCGCGCGCAAGCACGGTGACGTCGGTGAAGGCAATGTCCTTGATCCGCTCCCAGAGGGTGCGGCGGGGCGTATCATCGGTGCGGCGAAACAGTCGGGCCATATCCGAAAGTTAGCGAGTCCGCCCCGCCCCTCGCGCCGAGCTACCGCAGTCCGGCGCGCCGGCGCACGATCCACTCCAGGCAGAACGCAGCGATCGCGACCGCGAAGAGGATCGGGAGGTCCCGTGCCCGCGGCCGCTCCCCCGTCACCGCGCGCGTGCCGTACACACCCGCGCGCACCGTGGGACGCCTCGGAAGCAGCTCCTGCGACGGGTTCACCACCAGCAGCGAGTTCCCCCCGGCGGTCTTCACGTCGTAGGCTCCCGGGGCGAGCGCTGGGGACTCGGCCTGCACGTTCGCCCCGCTGAAGCGTAGCGCAACCGTATCGGTGCGCGCGGTCGAGTCGCCGCGTCGCGTGAGTTCGACCTGCACGAGGGTGTCCGCATCGGCACCTCGTCGCCAACGCACCCTTTCCCCCTGCCTGACGAAGGGCGCCTCGGGAATGGCCGCACGCACATCTGACCGTTCCCCGGCGAGCCAGTCGAGCGCACTGCCCCACACCGCCGTGAACGCATCGGCCCCGGCGCCCCCGCGGAAGCGCCAGCGCCAATACCCGGACGCCCCGCTCACGAGGATGCGACGTGGCTGATCCCACCCGACGATCGCCACGCGGCGGTCGAGGCGGCGGGCGCGCCGCGTTTCCAGCAACTCGAATTGCGCGTTAGGCGGCATGGTGGCCGTCACCTCGAGCGGCGGCAGCGAATCCCAGGGCGTCCCGGTCAGCATCGTGCTCACCGGCGAGGGCGGCGCCCCCGTGGCGAACCACTCCCCCGGGTTGCCCGTCGGCGGCGCCACGAGCGCGAGTGCCCCGCGTGTCTGCTCGCGAGGCGCGCCAAAGTGCG
>JACMLI010000350.1 GCA_014379705.1 Gemmatimonadaceae bacterium | reverse complement strand
TCCTCACGGCGCTCGCCTTCGGTCTCTGGCCGGCCCTCGGCTCGACCCGCGCCAGGCCTAACGAGGCGATCAAGGTGGGGGGCGGGCACGGCGCCACCGCCGGTTCCGTGGGTCGCGCCCGTCGCGCGCTCGTCGTTGCCGAGCTCGCACTGACGGTCATGTTGCTCGTCGGCGCGGGGCTGATGCTGCGCAGCATGCAACAGGTCGTCTCGCAGGACACCGGGTTGCGCGCTGACCGCGTGGCGACGCTGGAGCTCACCATGGGAGGCACGCGCGGGGGTGGCGCCGAGCGCTTGCGCGTCATCTACTCCACGATCGAGCGGTTGGCCGCGACCCCCCGCATCGAAGCGGTTGGGGCCGTGAACGACCTGCCGCTCCGCGCCGGCGGTGGCCTGATGGCCATCGGCGTCACCGCCGACGGGATGCCTAACCCCAAGAGCAACGAGATGCGCTTTGCGCGCCTGCTGAATGCGAGTGGCGGGTACTTCGACGCCCTCGGAATCCCGATCCTGAGCGGTCGCCGCTTTCTCGCATCAGACGATTCGCTCGCCCCCAACGTGGCGATCATCAACAAGACGATGGCTGACGGGCTGTGGCCTGGCGTCAATCCCGTGGGCCGCACCTTCCACTGGGGGGGTGACACGGCGGCGATCACCGTGGTGGGCATTGCCGCCGACGTGCGCGAGGCGGGGCTCGAAAAGGCCGTGAGCCCGCAGATGTACTTCCCGATCGACGCGCACCCACCGGGCAACATCGCGATCGTGGCGCGCGGTACGCTCTCCGAGCAGGCCCTGCTCGCGCGCCTCACCGACGCCGTGCGCGCCGTTGACCGCACGCAAGCCGTGTTCAACGTGCGGATGATGGACGACGTTGTGTCCACCTCGGTCGCACCACGGCGCACGAACACGGTCCTCATCGCGACCTTCGCCGCACTCGCCCTCGTGCTGTCGGCGTTGGGCGTCTATGCGGTCGTCGCCCGCGGGGTTGCGCAGCGCTCGCGCGAACTCGGCATTCGATCGGCGTTAGGTGCCAGCGGTCGCGATCTCGTGACGCTCGTGTCGGGCGAGATGGCGCGGGTCGTGGCGCTTGGCGTCCTCCTCGGTCTCGGTGGCGCCTGGGCCCTCGCCCGCCTCATCGCGTCCCTGCTCTATGGGGTGGACGTGCACGACCAGGCGACCTTCGTCGCCGTTCCGCTGCTGCTAGGGGTGTCGGCAGCGGCCGCCGTGATGATTCCGGCGCTCCGGGCGGTGCGGGTCAGCCCGACGGAGGTGTTGCGCGCCGATTGATACACATACCGGGAACCGAATGCAGCAGCCGGGTCACGTACCGCGGCTGTGGCCTTGTGGCCTCCCATCGTGCGGCGTACGATCGTCGAATGGCAAACGGTCGATTGGACCGATTCGCGGTCGTGGTCGGCGTCATATTCACCGGAATTGGCATCAGCATGAGCGTCCAGGGGATCACTCACACGATCTCCGGCGAGCCTATCCCGGCCACCACGTGGACTGAGGCGTCGAACGGGCCGGAGACGCTCTTCGTCGGCATCGTCGGCATCGCCTTCGGCGGAATCATCATCTGGAAGGCAGTGCGGGGCGGGCGACAACGCTGATGTAACGCCCGCGGGCTTCTCGATCGTGACCTGGCGTTACGGCGCGACTTCGTGGTACGCGATGTTCTTCGCCCGCTCCAGCGCCCGGCGCAGCCCCCACTGGTCCTCGAACAGGAGCAATGGCTGCCCCTTGGCGTCAAACAACAGTGTGCATCCGTGCTCCCGTGACGCCTTCTCGATCTCGGCCCTGTCGCCGGTGACCCAGCGAGGGTGGCGGGCCGAGATGCGGTCGAGGCGCGTCTTCACGCCGTATTCGTGTTCGAGCCGGTGCAGCATGACGTCGAATTGCAGCTGGCCCACGGCCCCCACGATCGGCGTGGGCCCCGAGACATCGGTCGCGGAGGTGAAGAAGGTTTGTGCGGCCCCCTCTTCGGTCAGCTGGCGCAGCCCGGCGTCGAGCTGCTTGCGCTTCATGGGATTGAGCAGCGACACCCGCGCGAAGTGCTCGGGGGCAAAGCGCGGAATGCCCTGGAACTCGACGCCGTCCATTTCGGCCAGCGTGTCCCCGATGCGCAGGACGCCGCGATCCATGATGCCCACGACGTCCCCCGGCCAGGCCTCGGTCACCGCCGTGCGTTCACGCGCCATGAAGGTCTGCGGCGACGCGAGGCGGATGGGCTTCCCGCTGCGCGTGTGCTGCACCTGCATCCCGGCCTCGAAGTGTCCCGAGACGATGCGCACGAACGCGACGCGGTCGCGGTGCCGCGGATCCATGTTCGCCTGGATCTTGAACACGAAGCCGGTGAACGCGTCCTGGTCGGCCGGCTGCATTCCAACGTTGGCCTCACGCGCGCCGGGCGAGGGGGCGAGTTCGAGGAACTCGCGCAGGAACGGTTCCACGCCGAAGTTCGTGAGCGCGCTGCCAAAGAAGACCGGGGAGAGCGTGCCGTCGATGATGGCCGGGAGGTCGAACGGATGGCCGGCCGCGTCGAGGAGGGCGATGTCGTGCACGAGGCGACCGTGGGGGCCTGCGCCCAACACGTCGCGCATCTCGTCGCTGTCGAGGGCGCCGACGCGCACCACCGCCCGTCGCGCCCCGCGGTGCTCGTCGCGCTCGAACAGGTGCACCTGGTGGACGCGACGGTCGTAGACCCCGACAAACCCTCCGGACCCTTCCGCGGTGTCGAAGATCGGCCACGTGATCGGGTGACACATGATACCGAGGTCGTTCTCGACGTCGGAGATCAGCTCGAGGGGATCCGCCCCCGCGCGATCGCACTTGTTGACGAAGGTGAATATCGGCGTGCGGCGTCGCTTGCAGACGGCGAAGAGCTGCCGCGTGCGTTCCTCGACGCCCTTGCGGTTGTCGAGGAGCATCACCGCGCTGTCGGCGGCGACGAGGGTGCGGTAGGTGTCCTCGGAGAAGTCCTCGTGGCCCGGCGTGTCGAGGAGGTTGACGACGTAGCCGTCGTACTCGAACTGCATCACGCTCGACGTGACCGAGATGCCACGCTCCTGCTCCATCGCCATCCAGTCGGACGTGGCGTGCCGGTCGGCGCGGCGGGACTTGACGGAGCCGGCAAGGTGGATGGCGCCGCCGTACAGCAGGAGCTTCTCGGTCAGCGTGGTCTTGCCGGCGTCGGGATGGCTGATGATGGCAAAGGTGCGCCGCCTGGCGATCTCCGCCCGGAGGGTCTCGTGCGACGCCCCGGTGTGAGGGGTCGCAAGGTCTTCGTCGCCGGCTTCGTCGAGGGTCATGGACGGAACACGTTAATGGGACGGGAGAGGCGGCGGTATGGCTGGGCACCTGCCTTCGCAGGAGCGACGGGGACGGGCCTTGCTTCGCCGGGCTGACGAAATGCGAACGCCTAACGGCGCACCGACGGATTGAGCGCCGTGAAGAGCCGCGTGAACTCCGGGAGGGCCGCGATGAGGCCGGCAGGGGCGGCGCCGCCGAGTTCGGAGAAGTCGCGCACGAGGTGCGCCTGGTCGAAGTACCCGCACCGCACCGCCACCTCCGCCCAGTTGCCGGGGTCGTCGCGCCAGGCCGAAAAGACGCGCTGAAACCGCCGGATGCGGCAGAGGAGCTTTGGGCTGATGCCGACGGTGTCGCCAAAGAGGCGCTGCAGGTGGCGCGGCGTGGTGCCGAGCTCCCGGGCGAGGTCCGCGATCACGACGGCGCCGTCCGTGGCCTCGATGCGCTCCACCGCGGCAATGACGC
>JACMLI010000043.1 GCA_014379705.1 Gemmatimonadaceae bacterium | reverse complement strand
GGATGCGTCCCGGCCCGGCGGCTCCCGAGGTCGTGCGCTACCGCGTGGTCATCGATTCGGTGCCGGCCGTGCGGGACTGGCGGGGAGAGATCGCCATTTCACCCGATGGCTCGACCATCGTGCGGTCGGGTGGGCCCGGAGGCACGTTGCTCGTCAGGCGCCGCGACGAGATGGGATTCATCTCCCTCGCGGGAACAGAAGACGCTGCGTCACCCTTCTTCTCGCCTGACGGGTCGCGCATCGGCTTCACCGCCAGCAACAAGCATCTGACCGTTCCGCTGGCCGGGGGGCCGAGCACGGTCCTTGTGGACTCGTTGCCGATCTATGAAGCGGCGCAGTGGGCACGCGATGGCTTCTTGTACCGCAACGTCGCAGGGGCAGGAGGCTGGGTCATTGGCCGAAGCGAGGCACGTCCAGGCGCGGTGGTCGAACAGCTGACCGTGCTCGACACCGCCAGGGGCGAAATCACCCACGCGCTTCCCGAGCTGCTGCCCGACGGCAAGACCCTGCTGTTTCACGTATCCGACCGCAGTGGCAACCGACGAATCGCCGTGACGGAGGTCGGCTCCCGCACGCACACCGTCCTCGTGGATGGCGTGCGCGCCCGCTACGCCCCGAATGGCCAGCTGGTCTACACGACGGCAGATGGCAAACTCTGGGCAGCTGCCTTCGACGTGCGGGGGCGCGTGCTCTCTGGCGATGCGCGCCTGGTCGCCGAGCGCATTCCCGGCACGGTGCTCGGCCCGGTGGACTTCGCCATCGCGGGAGACGGGACGCTGGCCTATTCTGTGGAAGACGCCGGGGCCCGACGCGAACTCACGTGGGTCGACCGCGCCGGTCGGCGCGCGTCGGTCGATTCCACATGGAAGGGTCAGTTCTCCACGCCGACCCTTTCTCCGGATGGATCGCGGATCCTCGTGGCGATGAGCAATGGTCAGCAGACCCACCTCTGGATCAAGCCGACGTCCGGCGGTTCCGCCACCCGCCTGACCCACGAGCACCAGAGCAATGTTGAGCCGGCGTGGAGTCCGGACGGACGATGGGTCAGCTATCTCGCCGGACAGGGCATATCCAACACCGGGGATCTCTGGCGGCAGCCGTCGGACGGAAGCGGGCGGGCCGAACGCCTCCTGCCGATGCCCCGTCCAGGGTCCGAACAGGGATGGATCCCGGTCTCGAACGCGCTGCTGATCCGTACGACGACGTCCTCCGATGGCGCCGGCGATATCCTCCTGATGGCCGCAGGCGATAGCGTCGCGAGGCCCCTGCTCGCCTCGAAGTACAATGAGTACTCGCCCTCGGCGTCTCCGGACGGCCGATGGATCGCCTTCGCGTCGAATGAGTCAGGTCGCTCGGAGGTCTCTGTCGTTCCAGCGAGTGGCTCGACCGCGTCCCGATGGCCGGTCTCGAGCGGAGGTGGCGCCACCCCGCGCTGGTCACCACGCGGCGACGAGATCTTCTACCTCGATCCGCGGTCGAACCTCGTGGCCGCTCGCGTCGTGACAGAGCCAAACTTCGCGGTGCTGACGTCGCGCGTCCTGTTCAGTGCCGCCGACTTCGTGCTCACCTCGATCTCGCGTCGCAACTTCGATGTTGCGCCGGATGGCCAGCGCTTCCTGATGGTGCAGCGCGCCGATGGGGCGAAGAGTGGCATCGTGGTCGTCGCGGAGCACGCCTTCGACCCGCGCGTCCGGGCCCCCAGGCCCGCTCCGTAGCGCGTCAACGGTTGAGGCCGCAAGTTTGCTTTCACACCTCACGCGCCGAAATGGTCCCTGCGTCGCTGCTGCAGTCCCTTGGTGACCGCTACCCCATCGAGCGCGAGCTCGGGCAGGGTGGCATGGCCACCGTGTACCTGGCGGAAGACGTCCGCCACCGCCGCAAGGTCGCGCTCAAGGTGCTGCACCCCGAGCTGAGCGCGGTGCTCGGCCCCGAGCGCTTCCTCAAGGAGATCGAGCTCACCGCGTCGCTGCAACATCCGCACATCCTGCCGCTGTTCGATAGCGGGAGTGCGGAGGGGCAGCTGTACTACGTGATGCCCTTCGTGGAGGGCGAGACGCTGCGCGCGCGGCTCGAGCGCGAGACGCAGCTCCCGATCGACGACGCCCTCCGCATCGCCCGCGAAGTCGCCGATGCGCTGCACTACGCGCACGCCCGCGGCGTGATCCACCGGGACATCAAGCCGGAGAACATCCTCCTCCAGGGCGGGCATGCCCTGGTTGCCGACTTCGGGATCGCCCTCGCCGTGCAGCAGGCGGGGGCCCAGCGCATGACGCAGACCGGGCTGTCGTTAGGCACGCCCCAGTACATGGCGCCCGAGCAGGCCATGGGGGAGAAGGGCGTCGACGCGCGGACGGACGTCTACGCGCTGGGCTGTGTCGTCTACGAGATGCTCGTTGGCAACCCGCCACACGTCGGGAGCACGCCGCAGGCGATCATCGCCAAGGTGATCACCGAGAAGCCGGCGTCGATCGTGGTGCAGCGCGACCGCGTGCCGCTTCATGTGGAAGACGCGGTGCTGCGCGCGCTGGAAAAACTGCCCGCCGATCGGTTCGGCACGGCGGCGGAGTTCCTGGTTGCCCTCGCCGAACCGGGGAGCGCGGCCATCCTGTGGCCGAACGCACGCCGCGGTCCCGCCTCGCGGCTTCGCGATCCCGTGGTGCTCGCACTCGGTGCGCTCGTCGTCGGCCTGGGGGGCATGCTCGCGGTGATCGCTGCGCGCCCCGGCGCGGACGCGGATCCGTTTCCCTACCGCTTCGTGCTCGACATCGTCGGCGAAGATCGCATCGGCCCCGCGGCGCTGTCCCCCGATGGGCACAGCATCGTGTACTCCGCGCGCTCCACGACCGGGCGCGGACAGGCGCTCTACGTGCGCCGGCTCGACCAGCTCACGCCGCGCGAACTCGTGGGGACCACGGCGCCGTCCGGCCGTCCCGCGATCTCTCCTGATGGCCAATGGGTGGCGTACGTCTCCGCACGCCGGAAGGTGATGAAGGTGCCGCTCGATGGCGGTCCCGCGATCACGTTAGGCGACGTGCCGGACTATGGTGGCCTCGATTGGGCGCCGAGTGGCGACATCGTGATCGGAGCCGGCATCGACGAGGGCGGCGACGGGCTCTCGCGCGTGAACGCGGCCGGGGGCGCGATGACCCCGCTCACGCATGTCGACACCGCGCGCAAGGAGCTGAGCCACCAGCAGCCGCGCATCCTCGCGGACGGCAAGACGGTGCTGTTCACCATCTGGTCCGGCACGGTGGCCGACGCGCGCCTCGCGGTGACGTCCCTCGATGACGGGAAGGTCAAGCCGTTAGGCATTCCCGGCGTCACGTCCCTCGGCGTGATCGATGGACAGCTCGTGTATCTCGCGGCCGATGGCGTGATCATGGCCGTGCCCTACGACCTCCGCACCCGTACGGTGCAGGGGACCCCGATCCCCGTGCAGGACTCGGTCCGCTTTCAGTCAGGTGGTGGGTCCGACCACCCCGAGGCCTTCGTGACGCACACGGGCGGGCTCACCTACTGGCGCGGCAACGCGAAGCGACGGCTGCTCTGGGCCGACCGGAGCGGGGTCACGCGTCCCGCCGTCGAGGGCGCCCGCGAGTTCGTCCAGGTGCGACTCTCGCCGGACGGGCGGCGTGTCGCGGCGAACATCGTGACCGGCGTGAAGAGCGATTTGTGGGCGCTGGATGTTGACGCCGGGACGCAGACCCCGCTCACCGCCGTTGGCACGACGCGCAATGCCAGTTGGTCGGCGGATGGTCGCCGCTTGCTCTATGCCTCCACGCAAGGTGGGCACGCCGGCATCTGGTGGCTTCCATCGGATGGAAGTGGTGCTGCCACGATGGCCGTGAGTCCACCGCACAATCCATGGAACATGGACCTGTCTCCCGATGGTCACACCGTCGTGTTCAACGCGATCTTCGATGGCACGTTCAACCTCGAGACGTTCACGCTGGACTCGACGCGCATGACCCGGGTGATCTCGGGGTCGCCCACGGCCGTCGAAACGACTGGCCGCTTCTCGCCCGACGGTCGCTGGATCGCCTACAACTCCGATGAATCCGGACGCCCGGAGGTCTATGTGCGCGCCATCTCGGGCCAAGGCCGCCTTCAGGTTTCGGTGAATGGCGGTCGGCGCCCGGTGTGGTCGCGCGACGGGAGGGAGCTCTTCTTCTGGGAGGGGGGCCGTCTCGTGGCAGCCAGCTTTTCCGGTGGTGACAGTCCGCGCGTCCTCGCGCGCACGCCGCTGTTCGAGGGGACTTACGTCGACGAGTTCGACGTTTCGGTGGACGGGCGTCGGTTCCTCGTCATCGAACGCGGCACGTCGGGCCTGAGCCTGGTGATCGTGCCCAGCTGGCGTTCGGAGCTTCGACGCCTGACGACTGCGCGGCCGTAGCCTCTGTTGACGCCCTGCATGGCAGAGGCGGGCCGCGGGCGCTAACATAGCCGCGCCTTCCCCCTGCCAGGGTGCCCGTGCGTCTTGCTGAAGCTCTCGCCGGTCGCTACACCATCGTTCGTGAACTCGGCAGCGGTGGCATGGCCACCGTCTACCTCGCCGAGGACCTCCGTCACGATCGCAAGGTCGCGATCAAGGTGCTCAAGCCCGAACTCGCCGCCGTCCTCGGTGCCGAACGATTCGTCGTGGAGATCAAGACCACGGCGTCGCTCCAGCATCCGCACATCCTCCCGCTCTTCGACAGCGGCACCGCTGACGGCTTCCTCTTCTACGTCATGCCCTACATCGAGGGCGAGACGATCCGGGAGAAGCTGAATCGCGAAACACAATTCGGCGTGGACCAGGCGCTGCGCATCACCTGCGAGGTGGCCGACGCGCTCGACTACGCGCATCGCCACGGGGTCATCCATCGGGACATCAAGCCCGAGAACATCCTGCTGTACGACGGGCGGGCGATGGTAATGGACTTCGGCATCGCGCTCGCGGTGAGCGCCGCGGCCGGAGGCCGGATGACCGAGACCGGCTTGTCGTTAGGCACGCCGCACTACATGAGCCCGGAACAGGCGACCGCCGAGAAGGACCTGACGAAGCGGTCGGACCTGTACTCACTCGCGACCGTGCTGTACGAGATGCTCACCGGCGCGCCCCCGCACACGGGCGCGACGGCGCAGCAGATCATCATGAAGATCATCACCGAGCCCGCCGAGCCGGTGACGAAGCTCCGCCGGTCGGTCGCGGCGCACGTCTCCGAGGCGGTGTCCAAGGCGCTCGAGAAGCTCCCCGCCGACCGGTTCGAGAGCGCGAAGGCCTTCGCCGACGCGCTGCGCGATGGGGCGTTCACCTACGGAGCGGTGACCGCGCGCCGGGGCACGGCCAGCAGCGCGCCTTCCCGGGCGTCGTGGCTCGCACTCC
>JACMLI010000042.1 GCA_014379705.1 Gemmatimonadaceae bacterium | reverse complement strand
GACACCTACGTGCGCGTGATGGGAGTTGCCGAACCATTGGCGTCGGTGGTGGCGACGCGCGTGCTCGTGGAGCTCGGTGAAGAGCTCGTGCCCACGCGCGTGATCCGCCCGCGTCCGGCGCTCGAGAGGGAGACCTACCCTGAGGTCATTCCGGACGACGGCGCAGAGCGACCGACGGTACGGATTGCCTCTGTCGCGTCGGGCGAGAACACATAGAGCTTGTCCGCCGTTCGCGGCGCAGACGACCGAAGGTCAAGAGCTCTCAACGCAGAGACAGGGGACGCAGAGGGACGCCAGGAAGAACAAGGCTCTCTGCCTGATTGACTACGAGGCACGAAGCCTGATTCGCCGTTGCAGTCCTCAGCGGAACTCTGCGTCCCCTCCGACTCTGCGGTGAAGCAGTTGCGAGAGGCCGGGCAATCGCCGGGCCTCTCGTCAAGCGTGGCTACGGGTTCCCCTTCTTCAGCGCCGTATCGCCACCAAACGTGGGCGCCCCCGGAGCGGCCTTCGCCTCGGCCAGCGCCGTGTCGACATACGCGCGGAATTTGTCATACGAGATGCTGCCGGGCACGCGACGACTGCCGATGATGAACGTCGGGGTCTGCGAGGCGCCCTGACGACCGGCTTCCATCTCGTGGGCGCGAATGTTCGCGACGTACTTCTGGTCGTCGAAGCACTGCTCCCACTTGTTCACGTCGAGGCCGAGCTGCTGCGCGAACTCCTTGAACTTCCCGCCGGGACGGGACGTGGCAAACCCGTTCCACTGATCCTGCATCTGGAAGAGGAGGTCGTGCATCTCCCAGAACTTGCCCTGCTCGTTTGCACACGCCGCCGCGTTGGACGCCGGCCATGTGTTCTTGTGCATCGGCAGGGGATAATCCATGAACGTGTACTGCACGAGACCCGAGTCCACGAGCCGCGCTCGCACATCGGGCTCCGTCAGCGTGAAGAACTGCGCGCACGCCGGACACTCGAAATCGGCAAACTCGATCACCTTCACCGGGGCGCTCACGTTGCCGATCGAGTAGCCCTTCGCCTCGGGCAGGGGGGTCGTGGGGTCGATCTTCGCCGCCGCGTTGGTTTCCGGCTTCGTGAACTGGTAGATCAGGAAGATCGCAAACACCGCGGCCACCAGCCCAACGATGCTCAGGAAGTTTTTCTGGCTGCGCTTCTTCTGTACCGCCTTCACGTTCCCGGATCCCTTTCCTCGTCCGCCGTCCACGGGTTGCTTCGCCATGATTCCTCGTCGGTCTGTTTGGCCTCGTTGACGATCCGCCGGTTGTCCGAGACTTCCGGGGTATCGTACGTCGCACGCACTTCGTAGTGAAACAGCTCGCTTCGCACGTCGCCCATCAACTTCTGCAGTTCAGCGACCTCGCCGAGGAGCGCTCCCCGCGCATCCAGCCATTGGATCCGCTCCGCCAGCAACCGCAGCATGGCCTCGAGGTTGCGCGCCCTCGCCTCGTCGTACGTATGCTCGTCCATCTGTACCTCCAACGCCCGGGAATGCCTGTCCGGGCACCTCGCCAAATCTAATCGCCGGCCGCGAGCGTGGCGCGGGCAGACGCGCCGTCAGCTCCGTCGCGCCGCAACGCTCGCCACGACCCGTAAACCGACTCACGCCGATACACGAATCACGAATTCCGGCCCTAGATTGCGCCCAATGCTCCTCCCCGCCGATGCGGACCTCTTTCGCGTACCCCTTGGAACCGGGGCCAGCATGCACGTCGCCCGCTACGGCTACGGTGACGACGCGATCGTCCTCCTTCACGGCTTCGGCACCTCGTCGTTCCTGTGGCGACATGTCGGCCCCCTCCTCGCGGTCCAGGGCGCGCGTGCCTTCGCCCTCGATCTCTTTGGCTACGGGGAATCGGATCGTCCCTTCGATGCCGAGTTCGGCCTCGACGCGCAGTCAGGGTACCTCGACGCGGCCATGACCGCCCTCCAGCTCCAACGCGCCACAGTCGTCGGGATGGACGTGGGCGCCCTTGTGGCGCTTCGCCTGGCCTTCGACCGGCCGGAGCGGATCTACCGCCTGGTGCTGGTCGGCCCGCCCCCTCTCGAAGACCTTGCCGGTCCCGAGATTCGTGAACTTCAGCGAGACACGGCCAAATACGCCCTCCGCCTGTCGCGCGGCCTCTTCGGAGCGGAATCGCTCCTTCGCCCGTTTCTCCAGGGCAGCGTGGCCAACCAGGACCGCATGCCCTGGCAGCTCCTCGGCCGCTACCTGGCGCCTTACCTGGGGGCCGACGGAGCCAACCACCTCCTGGCCCTCGCCGGAGCCCTCAAGGAAGACGAGTTCGCCGACGTCGAGCTGCGGCGTTTGCGCCAGCGAACCCTGATCGTCCGTGGTACGCGCGACCGCTGGTGCACACGAGGGATCGCGGAAGCGTATGCCGACCAGATCCCCCGTGCGATCTACCAGCACGTGGACGAGGTCGGGCATCTTGTCCCCGAGGAAGACGCGTCAACGCTGGCCCGCCTCATCCTCGCATTCGTGCGAACCAGGGAGGACGGATAGGGGTATATCCGTCAGCATTTTCGGTCAGGAAGCCGTAACTTGGGTGTCAACGAGCGGCACATTACATTGCGAAGTCCCTTCAACTCCTCATTATTTGTCCTACATGGTAAAAAAGCAGGTCAGACGCCCGTCGACTCCGACGGTAGCCAGTCCCATTGATCAGGCGCGCGACGAGCTGTTCCAGCACATCATGACGTGCGGAGTCATTGGCGCCGACGCGCAGCACCAGGCCGAATGGTTCGAAGAGACCATGAAGTATCTCGCGGATCGCTACCACGAACTCACCGTTCAGGATCTCAAGCAGCTTCGCGTACTCGGTGACCGTTTCGTGCAGCCCCCGAAGAGCAAGCAGCCCGACGAAGCCGTGACGGCCGCGTAGCAGCCAGCCCCCTCAAGGACGAGGGGGCTTCTTGTTTCTGGCTTCTTGTTTCTATCGACGGCTGGGGCGTGTGCGTCGCAGGACGACCGCGACTCGCGCCCCGCCGCCGAGGGCCAGCTCCACGGAAGGAATTGCAGCGCCTCGCGCCCGGCCTTCGAGGCCGACGCCAATCAGGATCGCGGGCTCGACGTCCCGGGATCCGTCGTCCATCGCACTCACACCCGCGAGCCCGTACAAGCCGCGGGGTGACTCCCGGTAGGGATCGAGCAGGAACCGCACGACCGCATCGGCACGCCACGTCGCCACGGTGCGATCATCGCGGCGGGTGGCACCGGCCGCCGCCACGATCCCCCACCGCACGTAGGTGCCCGCCGCGACGTTGAAGCCCCCGCCAGCCTGGACGGTCGTATGTCGGGCGGCGATCACCTCGACACGCCCCTCCATGCGAGGCCCCGAACTCCGCTGAGCCGACGCGCCCAGCGGTACGCCAAGGGCGATCGCCAGGAGGCCCAGCCCGCGATGCAGCCCTGCCCGCATCACGCCGGCGAGCGAACGCGCTCGCGCCAGAGCAACAGGGTGTAGTCCACCACGGCGATCACCGCAACGATGCCGACTGCGGTGATCAGCCCACCGACCATTTCCGGGCGAAGCAGCACCGCGATGAGGGTCGCGAGCTGGAGCGTCGTCACGACTTTCCCGGCGAGTCGCGCGCGGAAGGTGATCGGGCGCAGCCATGACACGCTCTTGGCCACGAGAAAGCCGATCGCCGTCATGATGTCGCGGAAGATCAGGATGAAGTACTGCAGCGTCGTGAGCTGACGCTCGACGAGGAAGACACAGACCGCGGTGAACACGAAGATGCGGTCGGTGATCGGGTCGAGCAGTGCGCCGATCCGTGAGGTGGTGTTCGCGCGGCGTGCGAGCCAGCCGTCGAGGAAATCGGTCAGGGCGGCGAGCACGAGCACGCCAAAACGATGCAAGGGTTCCTGCATCACCACGAAGGCAGCGGCAAGGCCAAGTCGCGACAGCGACAGGACGTTGGGGATGGATGCGAGTGAGTCCCTGCTCATTGTCGGAAAGGTATCGGCGTTGCACGGTGGCACGAAGGCCGCGCTGCGGCTTGTGCCGCGCGGTCGTTCGATAGGAGATTGTCTCTCGAACGCGGCCCACCGGGGCGCGACTCGTTCCAGTTTTTCTCTCCCAACCCCTTCGCGCCGTGTGGGATGTGCCGCGGGATGCCGCGACGCTGGCCTTTGCCGGCGTCTCAGCGTTCATCCTGCTCTGGGACGTGCTGCTGGCCGGGCAGATCGCGCAGGCAAGGCGACAGGCGAAGGATTTCCTGGCCCTGACGGCACTGTGCGGACTCTTCGTCGCACCGGCCGCATTGATCGCGCTGGCGGCGCCCTCGGCGTGGACGGGTCGTCCGGTCGCGCTGGTGGCGTGGGTGTGGCCGGCGACGCTCGGGCTCTTCACCATCCAGAGCGGTCTCGCGCTCTCACGCGGGCTTGTGACGTCGCTGACCAGCGCGCCGATCTTCGCCTTCAACCTGCTGCTGTTCGTGGCGTCGGTGGCGCGCTATTCGACGACCACGTGGGCCGGGGCGCCCCCCGTGCTCCTCGGGGTGGAGGCGGCGCACACGAGCGTGCTGGGTCTCGTGTGGAACGCCCCGGCGCTGTGGTCGCCCCTGGTGCTGCAACTCCCGTTGCTGGCGCCGGCGTACCCGGCGCGCTGGCGGATCAG
>JACMLI010000349.1 GCA_014379705.1 Gemmatimonadaceae bacterium | reverse complement strand
TCGACGAGGCGGCGGCCGTGCTCGCGCGGCAGGTGGCGGGTCGCGAGGAGGTCCCGCGCATCGCTGGCGCAGTGGATGGTTAGTTCCGCCTTTCCCGAATGCCCACGAAACGACACGGGGCACCGGCCCCCGGCTTACCGCCTGCCGGGGCGTGCTTCGCCGATGCGACGAGCATGAGCTGGTGACGCGGGTTCTCGTGATCGGGGCCGGTGCCGCGGGATCGATGGCCGCCGTCTTTGCGGCGACCGCGGGGGCGGAGACGGTGCTCATCGAGCGCACCCGCGACGGTGGACGCAAGATCCTCATCAGTGGCGGGGGGCGGTGCAACGTGCTGCCGGCCCGCGTCGATGAGTCGCGCTTCGTCACCGATTCGTCGCCCAACGTGCTCCGGAAGATGTTGCGCGCCTGGCCGCTGGCCGAACAACGCTCCTTCTTCGAGCAGACGCTGGGCATTCCGCTCGTGGAAGAAGTCGAGAGTGCCAAGCTCTTTCCCGCCTCGCACAAGGCGCGCGACGTCCGCGATGGACTGCTGCAGTACGCGACGTCGAAGGGCGTGCAGCTGCGCATGCAGTCGCGCGTCACGGGCATCTCGCCCGAGCGGTCAGGGTGGGGCGTGACGCTGGAGGACGGCGAGGGGATTCAGGGAGACGCGGTCGTCCTCGCGACAGGTGGACTCTCGGTGCCCAACACCGGCAGCGACGGTGCCGGCCTCGGGTTCCTCGCCGCCCTCGGGCACGAGATCCATCCCACCTACGCCGCGCTGACGCCGCTCACGGCGGACGCGCCGGCATTTGCCGCCTTGTCCGGCGTCTCCCTCCCGGTCACGCTCACGGCGCGGAGTGCCGCGCACGCGTCGCGCGCGCAGGGAGGGTTCCTGTTCACGCACCACGGGTACAGCGGGCCGAGCGTGCTCGACGTGTCGCACGTGGCAGTGCGCGGACACCTGGGCCAGGCGCCTCGGGCACGCATCGAGGTGCAATGGACTGCCTTGGGCGATGCCGAATGGGAGAAGGCCCTGGCGCCGCACGGGGCGCGCACGGTGACGGGAGCGCTGCGTAACGCGTTACCCGACCGGCTCGCCGCGGTGCTGCTGGACCAGGCGCAGGTGGACGCGACGCGCGTGCTCGCCGAGCTGCGGCGCGATGAGCGGCGCCGGCTGGTGGACGTCCTCGTCCGCGGGGAACTGCCGTGCACGGGCGACGAGGGCTACCGCAAGGCGGAGGTCACCGGTGGCGGAGTGGCGTTAGGCGAGGTGCACGCGGCGACGCTCGAGAGTCGCCGGCATCCCGGGCTCTTCCTGTGCGGCGAGGTGCTCGATGCCTTCGGCCCGATTGGCGGGTACAACTTCCTCTGGGCGTGGGCGACGGGGCGCGCGGCTGGCATCGCGGCGGCGGCCCATCGCGCCAGGGCCGCCGCCATCACCGCCAACCCTGCCTAACGCCCGGCGACCTTCTTGCCGAGCTCGATCGTCTTCATCCCGGGCTCGCCCCAGCCGATCACGAAGACGCTGAAGCCCTGCTTCATGCGCAGCTCGATGTCGTTGAGGGTCGCGGGGTAGCCGCAGGCGACCTTGAACTCCTTGCAGGCCGCGAGGACCTGCTGGATCGACGCCTCCCACGCAGCCTCGTCGAGGACACGCTTGCCCGTCGCGTCGGTCGACGAGTAGACGCCCCGCAACGTGCCGGCACCGGGGAAGAGCACGCCGATGCCCTTCACGGCCGCAATCTCGCGCACGTTCGCGATCCCTTCCTTCGTCTCGACGATCGTCCAGTTGACGATCTCGCCCCGGGGATTGAGCGGCCACAGGTCGGCCTTCTCCTTGTACTCCTTCTCGCTCATCCCCCAGAGGGCCGGGGCGGAACCCACGTCGTCGGAGCGCGTGCCCCCCCGGGACTTGAAGCGCATCATGGCGAGCCCCTGCTTCACCTCGTCAGCGCTCTCCACACTCACGAACACGACGGCGCTGGCGCCGAGGTTGAGCTGCTTGCCGATGCGCTCACGTGCGCGCTCGGCGTTCGGGGCGATCTCGGGGACCTTCACGACGAGCGGGTGCGAGCGGACGAGGGCACCGGACGGCGCCATGCCCTTCACAAACTCCGAGAAGGAGGCGTACCCGGCGTCGAAGTTCCCCTCCATGCTGCCGTCGAAGATGTAGTCGCCATTGGTGTACGCGAGCGCATCCTGGGCGAGCTGAGCCTGGGTCTTCGGAGCCGGGGCGTTGGCCGGGGCTGATTGCCCCGGGCGCGACCGCGGGTTGGCAGGCGCATACAGCCCGAAGACCGGCTTCTTCTGTTCGAGCAGGTCGACCAGCGGGTTCACGTGCTTCCCCTGGGCCATGGCCATCGAGCCAGGCATGGCCAGCGAGGCCAGCGTCACGATCCAGCGAGCGCGCACGGAGAACTCCATCGACGTGAAGGTGGACGCGAAGTTGGCGAGGGGCACAGGGGCGGGCAAGGCCGCAGCGCGTCGCGCGCGCGTTCTCGGGGGGGAACTGGACAATCACGGCGGCGGTCGCGTTCATTAGGCATCACGCATTCACCCTCTCTCGACCTCCCGTGACCACTACGTCGAACCTCCGCGTCGTCCTTGCAGTCCTTTCGTTGGCGGCCTGTGCACCGGGAGAGCAGAAGGGCGCCGACAGTGCCGCGCTCTCGACCAGTCCAGTCGCGGCGAGCGTCGACATCACCTCGCCGGGCGAGGGGGATTCGGTGACGCTGCCGATCACGCTGACCCTGGGAGCGACCGGCGTGGTCGTCGTACCAGCCACGGGCCAGGTGGAGGAGGGCAAGGGGCACCATCACCTCGTGATCGATGGTGACGTGCCAGCCGACGGAGCTGCGCTGCCCCAGCCGCCGGTGGTCTACCATCTCGGCAACGGCGCGTCGGACAAGGTGATCGATTCGCTGCCGCCCGGTCCGCATCGCGTGATCGCCGTGTTTGCGTCGGGGGACCACGTAGCCATGCCGAACGTGAAGCGCGACACCGTGACCTTCATCGTGAAGTAAGGGATGCGCACCTCCGCGATCCTTCTTGGCTTCGCGACGCTTGTGCAGGTTGGTTGTACGAAGCCGCCGGAGGCCACTGCCGATTCCGCGATGTCTGCGGCGACGCCATCGGTGGCGGCTGCGGCCGATTCGGCGGCATCGCGCCCGATCACCGATCGCGACTGGGAACTCGTGGCGATGGGTGCCATGGCCTCCGCCCCAACGGGGGGAGGCGGGAAGCCGCCGACCCTGCAACTCGACGCAGCGTCCACGCGGGCCTCGGGCTTTGCCGGCTGCAACCGCTACTCCGGGCCCTACACGCTGACATCCGACTCCCTGTCGTTCGGCGCGCTGATGTCGACGAAGATGTCCTGCCAGGATGGCGATGCGATCGAGCGCTCGTATCTCGCGATGCTGGCGGCCGTGCGGACGTGGCAGGCGACCGACTCCACGCTCACGCTGTCCGCCGCCGGGGCGACGCTGGCCACGTTCCGCGCTCGTTAGGGTGCCCAGGTCTACGTTCCGGCGGGTGGCATGTCGTCCCTGACCGGGGCGGATATCGCCGCGCTCCTCCGTTCGCAGGAGGTCACCGACGTCGTCTCCGTTCCCGACAGCACGATCGGGCCATGGGAGCGCGCGATCACGGACGCCGGAATCCGCCTCGTGCGCGTCTGTCGCGAGGGCGAGGCGTGGGGCGTCGCGTGCGGACTGCACCTCGGTGGCCGCCGTCCGTTGGTGATGATCCAGTGCACGGGGCTGTTCGAGTCGGGGGATGCGCTGCGCAACGCGCTGCACGACTGGAAGCTCCCGATCCCCGCGATCGTGGGGTATCGCTCCTTCCTCAACCAGGAGACAATTCCCGGCGACACGTGCCTTGTCTTCACGGAGCCCGTCCTCGACGCGTGGAACCTCGACTACGTGCTGGTGCGCGATGCCGAGGGCATGGACACGGCCGCGGCGCACCTCGAGCGGTGCCGTGAGGTGGGGAAGCCGGGGGTGATCCTGGTGGCGGAGGGGAAAGCATGAGCGCCGGCATGCCGCTGCGTCGCGCGCTGGAGGCGTTGCGCGATTTCCGTTCGGGGCGCGACGTGATCGTCACGACGATGGGTGCTGCGCGCGAGTGGATGGCGATGGGCCCGCTGCACCCCCAGGACTTCGTGATGGTGCCGTCGAGCATGGGGCAGGCGACGTCGTTAGGCCTGGGCCTCGCGCTCGCGCGCCCGGACCTGCGCGTGACGGTCGTGAACGGCGACGGGTCGATGCTCATGAACCTCGGCTCGCTGGTCACCATCGCGGCACTGCGTCCGCCCAACCTGGTGGTGATCGTCAGCGTGAACGGGGCGTACGAGGTGACGGGCGCGCAGCCCACGCCCGGTGTGGCCGCGGGGACCGACCTCGCGGC
>JACMLI010000348.1 GCA_014379705.1 Gemmatimonadaceae bacterium | reverse complement strand
GTGCCCGCACGGCGGCAAAGCGCCCGGCACGAAAGGCGGCCCCGGCGCGACGGCGCCCCGCGACGAAAGCGAAGGCCCGCAAGCGCTCGGCTCGTTAGGCATTTCCCCCCGAACCCATCTCCTCCATGGCTCGCAAGGCGCTCTGCATCGGCATCAACGACTACCCCTACGAAGATGCCTTCGACCTCCGCGGCTGCGTGAACGACGCAAAGGCCTGGTCGACCCTGCTCACGTCGCAGTACGACTTCGCCGCATCCGACGTGAAGATCCTGCTCGACGACACCGCGAAGAAGAAGGAGGTCGTGAAGGGCCTCAAGGAGCTCATGGCTGGCGCGCAGAAAGGAGATGTCCTGGTCTTCACCAACTCGTCGCACGGCAGCTATGAAGTCGATGAAAGCAAGGACGAGGTGGATGGCTACGACGAGGCGATCTGCCCGTACGACTGCGACGCCAACCTCGTGCTCGACGACGAACTCCGTGAACTCATTGGCGGGCTCCCCGATGGCGTGCGCCTCTACGTGCTGTCGGACTCCTGCCACTCCGGAAGCCTGACGCGAGCCGGCCGCCGCACCAGCAAGTTCCGACGCTCGCGCTTCCTCAACCCCGCGGTACGCGGCGCGCCGGTCGTCGCGAATGCCGCGACGCGCGGCGTGAAGCGGAAGAAGGAGAAGTTCCCCGAGGAAGGCATGCGCGAGCTCATCCTCTCGGGGTGCAATCCCCGCCAGTCGTCATGGGACGACCAGTTCGGCGATGTCTTCCACGGGGCGCTCACCTTTTTCGCGCATCAGGTCATCCGTGAGGCGCAATACAAGATCAGCTGGGCCGACCTGCACAAGAAGGTGACGGCGCTCCTCACCGACAACATGTTCGAGCAGACGCCACAGCTCGAGGGGAAGAAGGCGGCGAAGGGGCAACAGATCTTTCTCTAGACGGGAGGGACGTTGTCCTGTGTCGTCCCGGACAAGTGAGCGCCTGCGAACGCAGATCCGGGACGGCCTTCGCCAAAGCGTCCATCCGCCTCGTCATCCCGGACAAGTGAGCGACAGCGAGCGCAGATCCGCGCCCCCCGTGTCGCTGGCCGGACCGCGCGTGCCAATGACGGCGTGACTTAGAGTCGGCGCATTCCCACGCCGTCTGCCCGCCGCACCAGCGACTGCAGAATCTCCGGCCCCGGCACCGGCTTCCCGAAATGGAAGCCCTGCCCAAAGGTGCATTGCATCCCGCGCAGCAGGTCGACCTGCCCGTCGCTCCCCACGCCCTCGGCGATCGTGTCCAGGCCGATGCCCTGGGCGAGCGACACGAGGCTCTGCACCACGTGGCGTGACCGCGCCTCGATCTCGATGGCCCGCACGAACGAGCGGTCGATCTTGATCGCGTCCACCGGCAGGCGCTGCAGGTAGGTGAGCGACGAATACCCCGTGCCGAAGTCGTCGATGTGGATCTGGACGCCAAGCTCCTTGAGTTCACTCACCGTGTCGAGCGCGACGTTCTGCTGGCTGAAGATCGTGCTCTCGGTGATCTCGAGGTTGAGCCGCGATGGCGCCAGGTCGCTCCCCGAGAGCGCGTCGGCCACGACCTTCACGAGGTCGATCTGCGCGAACTCGCGCGCGGAGAGGTTCACGGCCATCGTGAGTTCGGTCGAGGCGCCCAGCTCGCGCTCCCACCGCCCCAGCTCACTGATCGCGCGACGCAGCACCCAGCGCCCGATCTGCACGATGAGGCCCGTTTCCTCGGCGACCGGGATGAAATGATTCGGGGCCACAAGCCCACGCTCGGCGTGACGCCAGCGGATGAGCGCCTCGACGCCCACGAGCCGACCATCCCCCATCGACACGATGGGCTGGTAGTGCAGCTCGAACTCCTCGCGCTCGATCGCGCGGCGCAACTCGGTCTCCGTCTTCAGGCGCGTGAGGGCCTGCGCGTGCTGCCCGCGGTCGTAGAGCTCGACGCGTCCGCGCCCCTGGTGCTTGGCGCGATACATCGCCATGTCGGCGCTGCGCAGCAGGTACTCGGGCGCCTCGCTTCCCGGCGTCGACAAAGCCACGCCGATGCTCGCCGTCGACGTCCAGTCGTAGCCACTGATGGTCATGGGCGCCCGCACCGCCTCCTGCACGCGCTCGGCGACGATCGCCGTCTCACGCGCATCCGCGACGCGTTCGAGCAGGATCGCAAACTCGTCGCCGCCGAGTCGTGCGACGATATCGCCACCGCGAATGCACGTCTCGAGCCGACGCGCCACTTCCACGAGCACCTCGTCCCCCACGTGGTGCCCCATGCTGTCGTTGACGAGCTTGAAGTCGTCGACGTCGAGAAAGAGCACGGCGAAGAGTCCGTCCACGCCACGACGCGCGCGCAGGGACGCGTCAGCGAGGCGCTTGAGGAACATCGCGCGGTTCGGAAGACCCGTGAGCGCATCGTGCTGCGAATCGTGACGCAGGCGTTGCTCGCGCACTTCCCGCTCGGCCAGGGCGAGGCGCAACGTGATCTTCGCCGTCCCCACGGAGGCGATGTCGCGCAGCACGCTCACGCGCTCCTCCGACCATGTGCGCGGATTCGTCGACACCGCGACAATGGCGCCGAGCACGGTCCCATCCTCGCGCAGCATCACCGACACCAGGAGGCTTCCCACCCGCAACTCACGAAGCACGCGCCGTCCGTGGTCACTCTCCACCTCACTCGCCGAATCCATGGCGAGCGTGCCGCCCTGCTCGATCGCCGCGGCGATGAGCCCCGTGCGAATCAGGATGCCGCTGTCGTGTGACATCCACGCCGGTGCGATGCTCCCTGCCTGGAAGGTGCGCCGGTCCGCGCCAAGCAACGCAACGACCGCACCATCAGCCCCGGTGGAGGCAACGGCAATTCGCGCCAGCTGCTCCATGGAGGCCGCGAGCGTGCCCGCCAGCAGGACCGGATCGCGCGAGTCGGTATGGCCTGACAGGGGAAGGTCGGACGGAACGGTCAAGTGGCAGGGGGCATCAGGGGGACCAGCAACATCCGGCGAAGTTTTCACCACTCCACCCCCTTCTTGTTTCGGCTTCCGCGGGGGACAATTGTAGAGTCGGTAGGCCACGTTCCCTTGCGATCCACGTCACAATCTCACGTTGCGTCATTATGTCTCATCGATCCTGCCTGACGACGATGGTGCTCGCACTCGCCATGGCCACGCCCGTCAGCGCTCAGGGAGCGCGTTCCAAGGTGTACATCTCGGTGGACCTCGAGGGCATCGCGGGCGTCGTGGCGAATTCGCAGACGAGTGCCGGGGGCCTCAACTACGACTGGGCGCGCCGCCTGATGTTGGCGGAAACCAATGCGGCGATCGAGGGCGCCTTCGCGGGTGGGGCCACGGAGGTGCTGGTGAACGACTCGCACGGTTCCCAGACCAACCTCAGGGCCGACGAGATCGACCGGCGTGCGATGCTCATCACGGGGCAACCCAAGCCGTTAGGCATGGCCCAGGGCCTGGACTCGTCGTTCACGGCGGCGGTGTACATCGGATACCACGCCCCGGGCTCCACCGCCGACGCCGTGCACGGCCACACCTTCAACAACGCCCTCAATACCGTGAAGCTGAACGGCACGGAAGTCGGTGAATACGGGCTGAACGCGATGGTTGCCGGCTACTTCGGCGTGCCGGTTGTCTTTGTCTCGGGCGACAAGGCCGCCGTGGACATGGCGCAGGCGTTCACTGGTGCCGACGGGTTGTCGGTGAAGGAAGGCATCGGCTACTACGCCGCGAAGACCATGCATCCGCTGGAGGCGAGGGAGAAGATCAGCGCCGGCGTGCGCGCGGCGCTGGTGAAGCGCATCGCGCGCCGGCCCGTCACGCTCACCACGCCGATCACGCTCGAGATCGAGCTCGCCGCCCTGTACCATGCCGACATGGCGGCGCTGGTTCCCGGTGTCGAGCGCGTCTCGGGGCGCGTCGTGCGCTACACGGGCACCAACGCCTTGACCGTGTACAAGGTGTCGCGGTTGATCATGAACCTGGCGCGCGATTGAGCACCTGGGACGCGATTGTCGTCGGCGCGGGCGCGATGGGGAGTGCGGCCGCCATGCACCTCGCGCGACGTGGCAAGAGGGTGATGGTGCTGGACCGATTCGGCGTCGCGCACGACCACGGATCGTCGCACGGCATCACGCGCATCATCCGCCTCGCCTACTTCGAACATCCGTCGTATGTGCCGCTGTTGCGCCGGGCGTTCGAGCTCTGGCGCGACCTGGAGGTTGACGCCGGGGAGCCGTTGCTCCACGTCACCGGCTCCATCGACGCCGGCCCGGCCGACTCGCGGACCTTCGCGGGCTCGCTGCACTCCTGCGAGACGCACGAGCTGGCGCACCAGGTGCTCGAGAGCGCGGCACTCTCCCTTCGCTTTCCCGGCTTTCAGCTCCCGGCCAGCTACCTCGGCGTGTTCCAGCCGGACGGCGGCTTCCTGGTTCCCGAGCGCTGCATCACCGCGCACATCGCGCTCGCCCGGGCCGCCGGGGCCGACGTGCGGGCCCACGAGGGGGCCATCGACTGGGAAGCAGAGCCCGGGGGCTCGGTCACGGTGGAGACGGACCTCGGGACGTACGAGGCCGACCAACTCGTCTTTGCCTGTGGAGCCTGGGCCGGCCAGCTCGTGCCCGCGTTAGGCGGCCTCCTCGTCCCCGAGCGCCAGGTCCTCGGGTGGTTCGACATCGCCGATCGTGACGCCTTTGCGCCCGCCCGCTTCCCGGTGTTCAACCTCGACTTCGACGGCGAGCACTGGTACGGCTTTCCGGAGTTTGGCGTCCCGGGCTTCAAGATCGGGTGCTACCACCATCGCCGCGAGCGGGTCGACCCCGAGACCTTCGATCGCGCCCACGTCGGGCGCGCCGACATCAGCCTGCTCCGGTCCTGCGTGGAAACCTGCTTTCCCGCCGCCAACGGCGACGTGCTCATGACGAAGACCTGCCTGTTCACCAACACCCCCGACGAGGACTTCATCATCGACCGCCTGCCCGCGGCGCCGCAGGTCCTCATCGTGTCCCCTTGCTCCGGCCACGGCTTCAAGTTCGCGTCGGTCATCGGCGAAATCGTCGCCGACCTCGTCACGACGGGCGCCACCAGGCACGACATCTCGCGACACCGCCTGTCCCGCTTCCCTGGGCTCAGGGGCCTGTGATTCGTGATTCGGGATTCGTGATTGGGCAGCATTCGGTTCGACCGTCGACCGATTCACGCCGCATCACAAATCCCGAATCCCGAATCCCGGCAGCTCAATAGATTCCCCGTCCATCCCGTCTACCCGCCCACCGATGTGCCGAAACATCAAGACCCTCGCCAACTTCGCCCCACCCGCGACCAATGACGAAGTGCATGCCTCGGCCTTGCAGTTCGTGCGCAAGCTCAGCGGCGCCAGCAAGCCGTCAAAGGCCAACGAAGAGGCCTTCAACCGCGCGGTGGAAGAAGTCACCGACGCCGCGCGCCGCCTGATCGATGCGCTCGTGATCCATGCCCCGCCGCGCGATCGCACCGAGGAAGCCCGGAAGGGTCGGGAGCGGTCGCTCAAGAGGTTTCCGAGGGAAGGGCCGGGCATCGTGATTGGTGATTCGTGATTCGTGATTCGGCGTGAATCGGCCCGAGTCGAAACGAATCCCCGCCGAATCACGAATCCCGAATCACGAATCACGGCCTTGATCAACCACGTCCACCCGACGCTGCGCTTCCTGCCAGTCCACGACCGGCGCGACCTCGTGGTCCGAGAGCTCCAGCGACGCCAGCGCCCGCTCCACCACCGGCGCGCCTAACGCTGGCTCGAGCGCCAG
>JACMLI010000347.1 GCA_014379705.1 Gemmatimonadaceae bacterium | reverse complement strand
GTCGGTCGCGTGATCGGCCAGGGCGTCGCCCTCGCGTCGATGGGCACGGCGGCCGGGTTGCTCGGCGCGTGGATCATGAGCCGGCTGCTCTCGCAGGTGCTCTACGGCGTGCCGCGCTTCGATATCCTCACGTACGCCGGCTTGAGCGCCGTGCTCCTGGGCGTCGCCGCACTCGCCTCATGGCTCCCCGCCCGCCGCGTCGCCCGCATCGACGCCGCGAGGGTGCTGAGCGATTCGTAACAGTGGCGTCAGTGTCGTTCGGCAGGGTGCCCGCAAAGACGACGACGCACTATGTCATCCCGGACAAGCGAGCGTAGCGAGCGCTGATCCGGGACCCAGTGTCGTACCTGGCATGCGAACCTCACCGTAGCGGCCGATCCAGCCAGTACCCAGCTGGCGGCTCGGCGCCCAGCAGGTGGCGCACGAGGAAGTCCCACGAACGCCGGAGGATATACCCCTCCGACCCGTACCCGTGGTTCCGGTTCGGCATCACCACGAGCTCGAAGTCCTTGTTGTTGGCGATCAGGGCGTCGATGAGCAGCAGCGTGGCATTGGGGTGCACGCGGTCATCGAGCGTGCCGTAGCTCAACATGAACTTCCCCTTGAGGTTCGCAGCGAGCCGATGATTGGCCTGCGCGTCGTAGTTGTCCGTCCCGTCGGCGTTCCGCACGAGCATTCCCTGGTACCGCTCCCCCCAGTAGAAGCCGAAGCTGCGGTTGTCGTGGTTGCCCGCGCCTGAGACCGCGACCTTGAAGAAGTCGGGGAACTGCAGGATCGCGCGCGTGGACGAGAATCCTCCTCCGGAATGTCCCATGATGCCCACCCGATCGAGATCCAACTGCGGATAGCGCGCCGCGAGCTGCTTGATGGATGTGATATGATCGGGGATGCCGTTGTCGGCCAGCCGCCCATAGTAGCTGTCGTGGAAGGCCTTCGAACGGCCGGGGGTTCCCATGGCGTCGATGGTAAGCACGATGAAGCCAAGCTCCGCAAATGCCTGCGGATCACCCATCGGCTCGACGTTGAAGGAGCGGAGACCGATGGGTCCCGTCTGCGGACCGGGGTAGATGTAGTCGACGACCGGATAGCGCTTTGTGGAGTCGAAATCCGAGGGGAAGTAGAGGAAACCCTGAAGGTCCGTCACCCCGTCGCGGGCCTTGGTCGAGTAGGGCACTGGCCAACGCCATCCCGTCCTTCGAAGGTCGGTGACGTCGCCGCGCTCGAGTGTCATCACGACACGGCCCGTGCGATCGCGAACCACCGTCGTCGGCACCGTGTCGCGACGCGACCACGTGTCGACGATGAAGCGCTGGTCCGGCGACACCCGCACGGCATGATCCGCATCCTCGGAAGTCAACCGTTGGCTGCCAGCCCCGTCGAGGCTCACGCGATACAGGTGCCGCACGTACGGGTCGCCCGGCTCGCGACCCACGCCGCTCACGAGTGCCTGACGACCCGGAAAGTCCACCGCGAGGATGTCGAAGACCACCCACGTCCCCGTGGTGACCTGATGGCGGAGCGCCCCCGTCGTGGTGTTGTATGAATAGAGGTGCCCCCAGCCATCCCGCTGCGAAAACCAGAGGACCTCCGATCCGTCTGGTGACACCCGCCAGTTCGGCCCGACAGAATTGACGTTGAGCTCGATGTAGGTCGCGCTCTTCTCGCCCATGATCCGTCGGGCCTTTCCCGTGAGCGGATCGGCGGCGAAGAGCTCAATCTCCTTGTAGCCGCGCGCGAGGGACGTGAAGAAAATCTGCTTGCTGTCCCCGGACCATTGCAGGTCCTTCCACACGCTGTCGTACATCACCCCGCAACACGTCGACGACACGATGTTGCGCGGCGGCAGGTCCACCTTGACGCTCCCTCCGGATGCGACATCGAACACGAAGAAGTCGTACGTCGGGATGATCGAGTCGCCGGGGAGTGCATAGCGACTGCGGTGCAGGATCGACCGGCCGACGGCCGTCTCGAGGTGATAGACCTCCTTCACGTGGCGCTCGTCGAGTCGCCACGTCGCGATGCGCCGCGAGTCCGGCGACCAGCGCAGGACGGGTGCCCGCTTGAGGCTGCCGCGCCGGTTGGTCACCTCGTCACGGTCCTCGGGCACCACGCCGTACGCGTAGTCGGGAACCCCATCCTTGCTCAACTGTCGCTCGGTGCCTGACGAGCGATCGCGCACCCAGAGGTTGTCATCGCGCACGAACGCCGCCATGCGCGCGTCGGGAGACGAGACCTCGTTGGCCTCGAGTTCGGACGAGGCGCCCGCACTCGTGCAGGTGTACGTCGTGAGGTCGCACGACCATGCGCGCGTGCTGGGCAGGACGAATCGGACCTGGGTGCCGGTGTCGTTCAGGCGGATGCGCTCGAACGGGAGTGTCGTTGGCGCGTACGCCGTGTCTGCGGCCATGGAGAGCGCGGCCGCGAGTCGCGCGTGGTCGAAGGCCGGCTGACGCGTCAGGCGCACGGGATCCACGACGATGAACTCGAAGCCGCCCTGCATGCGATTGCGATACCAGAATCGGCCGCCATCCATGAATGTCGGCGCCACCTCGGCGCCGTACACCAGCTTCCGCGCGTTGCGGCCGAGCATGGACTCGGCGCGGGCGTAACGGCTCGCCCATTCCCTGCGCGTGAAGCACGGCGGGGACCAGGAGCAGGGCAGTGAGCACGAATCGCATGGGTGACCTGTGGTGGGGATCACGCTGGCCCTCGTTCGACCCTCCCATACCCGTGCCAGCGTCTCGAGCGCCACGTTACGGACGGTGCCGGGCACCGGCAAGCACGCCGACGTCGCTCGCGCGCGATGGTGGGGCTGTCGTGTTGCGGCGCAGGTGACGACACTGGGCTCCCGCCTTCGAAGGAGCCACGACCGGAGAGCGACACGAGGCTGATGGCCTCGCAGGCGCGAAGAGGCAGGCAACCGGACGCCTAACGAGTGCTTGCGCGAGTCGTCGGCTACGCCCTTCCTGAACGCCCGCCCGCCCGCCCCGACCCCTTGCGCCCCAGGCCCTACCCCGCTACCCTCATATGGGAATCCCATAGGACGGACGATGGCCGAGAAACTCGACGTGAAGCAGGGCACCCTCGCCCTCATGATCCTCAAGACCATCGAAGTGCTCGGCCCGCTCCACGGCTACGGGGTCGCACGACGGATCGAGGAGACCAGCAAGAACCGCCTCACGCTCAACTACGGCACCCTCTACCCGGCCCTACTCAAGCTCGAGCAGGAGGGTTTCATCGTTGCCGAATGGCGCCAGTCAGAGAACAACCGCCGCGCCAAGTACTACTCCCTCACCCCGGCCGGCCGGAAACAGCTGGCCCGTGAGGCTCGCGAGTGGCACCAGACGGCGGACCTGATCGCCGCCTTCCTGTCCCCACGCCGGGAGGGTGCATGAGCCGCATCCTTGCCGCCCTGGCGCGTCTCCGCGGCGCCCTGGGCCGGGATCGAGGGGACGACGAGCTCCGGGAAGAGCTCGAGTCCCACCTCGACATGGAAATAGCCGAGTACGTTCGTCGCGGCATGTCCCCCCTTGAAGCGCGACGGCAGGCCCTGCTGTCCTCGGGTGGACTCACGCACGCGGTCGAGGCCGTGCATGACCAGCGTGGCCTGCCGTGGATGGAGAGTCTCGGGGCGGACGTGAAGTATGCGCTGCGGGCCCTCCGCCGAAGCCCGGCCTTCGCCGGCGTCGTCGTGCTCACGCTCGCGTTAGGCATCGGTGCCAACACGGCGATCTTCAGCGTGGTCCGCGGCGTGCTGCTCAAGCCCCTGCCGCATCGCGAAGGCGATCGGCTCCTCTACATGCGGCAGTCCAACGACGCACCCGGTGGCGCCAGCATGGCGTTCTCGGTCCCCGAAGTCGCGGAGTATCGCGCCGGCGCCAAGTCGCTGGGCGGGATCGCCGAGTTCTCGTCGTGGTCGATCACGCACACGACGGACGAAGGGGCGGTCCGCATCCAGGCCGGCCTCGTCACCGGCAACTACTTCGAGGTCATGGGGCTGTCGGCCGTTCTCGGCCGACTGACGCAGCCGAGCGACGATGGTGTTGGCGTGCCGGCGGTGATGGTGCTGACACATGAGTACTGGCAGAAGCGATTCGGCGGGGACTCGGGGCTGGTCGGCCAGCAGGTCACGCTCGATGGCACGTCGGCGACCGTGATCGGCGTCGTGCAGCCGGCGCCATTCTTCCCGGGTCGCGTGGACGCATTGCTCAACATGGTGGTGAGCCCGCATCACGTGAGCGCGATGATGGTGCACGGCCGCACGCATCGCATGACCGAGATGGTCGCGCGGCTCGCGCCGGGGGCGAGCCTCGAGCAGGCGCGCGCCGAAGTGGCAGCCGTCACCCAGCGCATGCACGCCGACCACAAGGACGCGTACGACCTTGGTGCCAATGCGCGCGTGACCGTCATTCCGTTCAAGGAGGTCCTGGGTGAGCGGGCGCGCCTCACGCTGTGGCTGCTGATGGGCGCGGCGGCTTTCGTGATGATCATCTCGGCGGCCAACGTCGCCAACCTCACGCTGATGCGGGGGGTGCGGCGCGAGCACGAGCTCGTGGTGCGTGCGGCGCTGGGCGCTGGTGTGTCGCGGCTGCGGCGCCTGCTCCTCGTCGAGAACCTCGTGCTCGCCCTCCTCGGCGCGTTGTGTGGCGCAGGCATCGCGTTAGGCGGTGTCCGCCTGCTCACGACGTTTGCGGCGCGCTACTCGCCGCGCGCCGGCGAGATCCAGCTCGATGGCGTGGTCTTCGGGTTCATGCTCTCGTTGTCGCTGGCTGTGGCGCTCCTGCTCTCGTTCCTCGCCGTGCTTCCACGCGAAGGCCACTTCGCGTCGTGGATCCTTGCCGGCGCCCACCGGCTGAGTGGGGGCTTGAGGAAGCAGCGCGTGCAGCGTGGCCTGGTCGTGGCGCAGATCGCCGTCTCGGTGGTCCTGCTCGCCGGCGCCGGGCTCCTCACGCGCACCATGATCCAGCTCGGCAACGTCGAGACGGGCCTTCGCACGGAAGAGGTGTTGACGATGGAGGTCCCGCTCAACACGCCAGCACAACTCCTGGCTCGAGGCGATGGAGACTCCCACCAGCGTTACGAGCGCATGCGCCAGGAGATCCGGGCGCTTCCCGGCGTCATCGAGGTCGGTGTCGGGGGCACGATGCCGCTCCGCGCGTCGAGCATGCTCTTCGATGTGAAGGCGGAGAACAAGGCGCTCGGCGTGGGCGAGGCGATTCCGCGCGCGGAGATGCGCACGGCGGGGCCCGAGTACTTCCGGGCCGCCGGCATTCCACTGTTGGCCGGGCGCCCGTTCCTGTCGACCGACCAGCGCGGAAGCGGGAAGGTCGTCATCATCAACAAGACGCTCGCCGACCATTTCTTCCGGGGAGAAGATCCCGTCGGCAAGCGACTCGCGTGGTCGGGAGACATCCTGCGCTTCACGCCGTTTACCACGGAATGGCGCACGGTGGTGGGCGTGGCGGCCAATACGCAGGACGGTGGGCTCGATGCCAAGTCGCGGCCCGTGATGTTCATGCCCTTCGCGCAGGAGATGGCGATCGCCGGCGGCATGGTGATACGCGCCGACAGCAACGTGGCGGCATTGACGACGGCCGCCGTACGCATCGCCCGGCGCATTGCGCCAGGGACGCTGATCGAGAACGTGCTCACAGTCTCACAGATCAAGGACCAGAGCCTCTCTCCGCGCCGACTGAATGCGCTCCTGGTGTCATCGTTCGGGATCCTCGCGGTGATCATCGCGGCCGTGGGCATTGCCGGCGTGCTGGCGTTCTCCGTGAGCTCCCGAACGACGGAGATCGGCATCCGGATGAGCCTGGGCGCCGACCGGGGCAGGGTGCAGCGCATGATCCTGCGGGAAGGGGGGAGCCTGCTGGTGACGGGACTCGCGTTAGGCGTCGTCGGGGCATTCTACGCGGCGCGGGTCATCCAGGGACTGTTGTTCGGGGTCGCGCCGAACGATCCCGTGACGATGGGTGGCGTGGCGCTGCTCATGGCGGCCATCGGGATCGGGGCGTGCTGGATCCCCGCAATGCGCGCGGCTCGCGTCGACCCCGCGATCACCATGCGCTCCTGATCCCATGACGCTCTCATATGCACCGACGGTATTTCACATCGCGGCGGGATCGATCGGGCTGATCGCGGGCGGTGTGGCACTCTACTCCGCCAAGGGAGCGCCCCTGCATCGCCAGGCAGGCCTGGTCTTCGTGTACACAATGCTCGCCATGACGATCAGCGGCGCCCTCCTCGCGGCGCGCCTGGGTGAGTGGGTGGAGGTGAACATCCCTGCGGCGCTGACGTCGGCGTACCTCGTGGTCACGGCCCTGCTGACGGTCCGCCCCAGCACAACTCGGACGAGATGGATCGAACGGATTGCGATGGTGGTGGCCTTCACCGTCGGCACCATGTGCCTCACCTTCGGGCTGCAGGCGATCGCGCGCGGCGGGAGTCGCGACGGCATCCCCGCGTTCCCCTTCTTCCTCTTCGGCACGGTGGGCTTGCTCGGCAGTGCCCTCGACCTTCGCATGATGCGGCTCGGCGGCCTTCGTGGAGCCCCCCGCATCGTGCGGCACCTGTGGCGCATGTCCTTCGCGCTCTTCATCGCGGCAATGTCCTTCTTCATCGGCCAGGCGGATGAGCTCCCGAAAGCGATACGTATTCCGGCGCTCCTCGCCCTGCCGGTCATCGCGGTGCTCGCATCCATGCTCTACTGGCTATGGCGCGTGCGGATCAAGCGAAGCCTTCGCGGTCTTGTCGTGAGGCTGTCCGCGCCAGGGAGGCGTGAGCGCCGAGCAGGAAGATGAGCCTTCGCGGTTCAGGGTCGCAGCGTCACCGACGAGCCGACCCGGAGCACCCCGGGGCCGTCGTGCAGCAGGTTCTGGCCGAACATGACACCCTTCCCGGACACGCGGCGGAAGGTGGCCAGCGTGCGTAAGGGCTCCTTCCCCGCCGCCGCCGTCAGCTGGTCGACCGTCGTGATCGCGCAGCGCGCACACGGCTTGACCACCCGAAATCCCAGGTCCCCGATACGGATTCGCGACCAGCCATCCTCCTCGAACGCGTCGCGGCCATCGATCACGATGTTCGGCCGGAAGCGATTCATCGGGAGCGGCGACGCCAACCGCTGGTTGAGCGCGTGCAGCGACGCCTCGGTCGTCAGCAGGAAGGGGAAGCCGTCCGCGAAGCCGACTTCGTCGTCAGGTCCGGCGTGTTCCTGGTCCGCGCGCCGGCGTTCCCCAGCGGGCAGGTAAACCAGCCGACATGGATGCTCGAGGAATCCGGAAAGCCACGCGGCCGCTTGCGCTCCCTGGTCGATCGCCATGCACGTATCGCTCCACACCGTCACGCGCACGGGCGCGCCGTTCGCGTCCTGCAACACCTCGAGGTCCGGCATTCCCTCGCCGGAGAGCCAGAGCGCACCGGACGCCAGCAGCGGGACCACGAGTGCCATCCGCGGGACTTCGCGCTGGGTCAGGAAGCCGCCATCGGCATCCACGATCATGTACTCACGATCACCCACGATGCCGCGCGCGCCGACCGGCGCCTCCGTGAGCGCCGTCCCGCGGCAGGACTTGATCGGATAGCGAATGAGCGCGGTGACGATGCGCGTGGCCTCCGCTCCTTCCGATCCGTGGCTCACTGGTCGCACCACGTCAGGAGCGTCCGCGCCAGCACCCGTGTGCAGTGAACGAGTTCGGACACCGGCACGAACTCGTCGGCCGCATGCGCGTGGGTCAGGCTGCCGGGTCCATACATCACGGTCGGGATGCCCGCGTGGCGGGTGAACAACCGGAGGTCCGTTCCGCACTGGACGCCGATCAGCCCCGGAGGAGATCCCGCGTGCGCCGCGTGACTTTCTGACACCGCGCGCAGGATCGGCGCATCCAATGGTGTGCTGCCGGACTCGAACTGTCCCTCGAACCACTCCACCTGCGGCGGATGATCGACGAGCCAGGCTCGATGGCGCGCCACGTCGGCGATCAGCGCGGCGAACGCGGCGCGAGCATCCCCCACGTCCTCCCCCGGGAAGACCCCGAGCCGGCCCTCGGCCACCGCGAGGTCGGGGACCGACGAGGGCCAGTTACCGGAGCGCAGCGTCCCGACACTGATCGGCGCCACATTCTCCGCGTCGGCGTACAAGGGATGCCGGAACGTACGATGCCGATCGGCATTGAAACGGTCGAGGGCCTGCAGCAGCGGGATCATTTCGTCGATGGCGCTCACGCCCGCGGGCTTGAGTGACGCGTGCACGCCCTTTCCATGCACCGTGAGGCGAAACGTCAGCGCGCCGGAGTGCACGGGACAGATGTTCAGCGCCATCGGCTCCATGATGATGCACGCATCGGCGCGGTAGCCATGCACGATCGTGGTGAGCGTGCCCACACCTCCGGACTCTTCCCCGATCACGCTCTGCAGCAGCACGTCCCCGGCGAGGCGCCCCCCCGCGGCCTGGACGGCCTGCACGGCGAAGACAGCGGCGGCCAGTCCGGCCTTCATGTCACAGGACCCGCGGCCATACAAACGATCCCCAACAACCTCCCCGCTCCACGGACCATGCGACCACGCCTCGAGGTCGCCCGGTGGCACGACGTCCATGTGTCCGTTGAGGATCAGGGACCGCCCGCCTCCGGTGCCGCGCCATCGGGCAATGACGTTCAGGCGATCGACGAAGGGGATGCCGTCGTCCGTGAATGCCGGATGACCGGCCAGGGCCTCGCGTGTTGACAGGACGACGTCGGTCTCCAATCCCAGCGAGTGGTACTTCGCCGCCATCGCGCGCTGCGCCGCGACTTCGCCCCCCGGAAGGCTCGGGATCCGGACGATGGATCGGGTGAACTCGACGAGCTCGGGGAGCAGCGCGTCGACGGCCCGATCCACGGCTGCGGTGAGCGGTGCGGGTGCTGGTGTCTGAGGCATCATGGACTCACGGGGAACGGTTGGACGAACGACGCGGGGCCCCGGGAGGTGTCAGCACGGTGGCAACATGG
>JACMLI010000346.1 GCA_014379705.1 Gemmatimonadaceae bacterium | reverse complement strand
GGCTGCGCCTTGGCAGCCGGGTCCGCCAGGAAGATGCGGACGGCTATCCATCACGTTAGGCACCGCAGGCGTCAAGCACCGGGCGTTCGAGACGCAGGAACGCGGGGCGAGTGATGGCAGAGTGCGGGGCCAGCCGCCGGCCGTCATGACGCCCCCCGATGGCCGCCTGGACCGAGGTCGCGAGCTGCGCAGACCTTTTGTCTCATGGCCAGCAATCCCCCGGACCCGAACCGGTGTCAAAACCTTCGGCGCCTGACTGCCGTAGGGCTCCCGACCCCTCGCTGCCCCCTGCATGCGCAACATACGCCTGGCCTTCCGCACGCTCATTCGTACCCCGTTCGTGACCACGGTGGCCGTGCTGTCGCTCGCCCTGGGGATCGGCGCCAATGCCGCGATCTTCTCGATGTTCGACGAGATCCTGCTCAAGCCCGTGCAGGCCACGGATCCGGGGGCCCTCGTGAACTTCAGCGCTCCCGGTCCGAAGCACGGTTCGACCTCGTGCGGCCAGTCCGGGGGCTGCGATGACGTCTTCAGCTATCCCATGTACCGCGACCTCGAGAAGGCGTCGAAGAACTCCTTTACCGGAGTCGCGGCGCACGTCGCCTTTGGGTCGAACCTTTCCTTCCGGAAGCAGACGCGAAGCGGGGGTGGCACCCTCGTCTCGGGTTCATACTTCCCGGTCCTCGGGCTGCAGCCATCGCTGGGGCGACTGATCGGTCCCGCGGACGACGAGGCCATCGGCGCTCACTTCGTCGCCGTGTTGAGCCATCGGTACTGGGAGACCGTGCTCGGCGCGGACCCGGCTGTGCTCAACGAGACGATCACGATCAACGGCAAGCAGTTCACGATCATCGGCGTCGGGCCGCGCGGGTTCAATGGCACCACGCTTGGTGGCGTGCCCGACGTGTTCGTGCCGATCACGATGCGCTCCGAGGTGAGTACCTGGTTCAAGGGATTCGAGAACCGTCGCAGCTACTGGGCGTACCTCTTCGGCCGGCTCAAGCCCGGCGTGTCAATCGAGCAGGCCAAGGCCACGCTCGGCGGAACCTACAAGCAGATTCTCGCCGGGACGGAGGCACCCCTCCAGGAAGGGATGAGCGCCGAGACACTCGTGCGCTTCAAGGCACGGGACCTCGTGCTGACCGAAGGGCGCCGGGGGCAGTCGCAAATGCATCGTGAGGCAAAGACCCCTCTCCAGATGCTCTTTGCCGTCACGGGAATCGTCCTGCTGATTGCCTGTGCCAACATCGCGAACCTGCTGCTCGCGCGTGGCGCGGGTCGTTCCACCGAGATGGCCGTGCGCCTCTCACTGGGCGCGCAGCGTCGCCAGGTCGTTGGACAGCTGCTGCTCGAGTCGGTGCTCCTCGCGCTCCTCGCTGGCGTCGTGAGCATCCTGGTGTTGCGCTGGACGCTTGCGGTGATGGGCGCGATGCTGCCGTCCGACGCGGGGCAGGTGCTCACGATCGGCGTCCGGTGGCAGGTCGTGGCGTTCGCCGCGGGACTCTCCCTCGTGACGGGGGTGCTGTTCGGCTTGTTCCCCGCGCTGCACAGCACGCGCTCGGACCTCATCTCCAGCATTCGCGCGAATTCGGGGCAGCCTTCGGGTGCCCGGGTCGCGAATCGGTTCCGCACGACGCTCGTGATGGTGCAGATCGCCCTCGCGATGACGCTGCTCACCTCGGCGGGCCTGTTCATCAAGAGCCTCGCCAACGTCAGCAAGGTGGACCTGGGCGTGAAGATCGAGGACGTGGTCACGTTCGCGGTGTCGCCGATGCTCAACGGCTACGAGCCGGCGCGCAGCAAGGTGTTGTTTGGCCAGATCGAGGATGCGCTCGCGGCGATCCCGGGAGTAACGAGCGTCACGGCCGGCCTCGTGCCCTTGCTCTCCGGGGACAACTGGGGCACCGACGTGTCGGTGGAGGGCTTCAAGACGGGCCCCGATATCGACGCCAACTCGCGCTACAACGCGCTCGGCTCGAAGTACTTCAGCACCTTCGGCGTGGCATTGCGCGCCGGACGCGAGTTCACCGATGCCGACATGCTGGGGGCCCCGCGCGTGGCGATCGTGAACGAGGCGTTCGCCAGGAAGTTCGGCCTGGGGCGCGACGTCGTGGGCAAGCGCATGTCCGACAACAGCCGTGACACCGCCACGGTGCTCGACGTCGAGATCGTGGGACTGGTGACCGATGCCAAGTACAGCGACGTGAAGGATGCCGTGCCGCCGGTGTTCTACTTGCCGTATCGCCAGCAGGCGGACGTCGGGAACCTGTACTTCTACGTGAAGGCCGCGCCAGGCGCGGGCTCGTCGGTGCTCCGTGCGATCCCGCCCACCGTTGCGCGGCTCGACGGCGACCTGCCAGTGGAGGACCTCCGCACGATGGAGCAGCAGGTGCGGGACAACGTCTTCCTCGATCGAATGATTGGCTCGCTCTCCACTGGCTTCGCCGCCCTCGCGACGCTGCTGGCGGCGATCGGGCTCTACGGCGTGCTGGCGTACACGGTGGCCCAACGGACGCGCGAGATCGGCGTGCGCATGGCGTTAGGCGCGACGGGGACGTCGGTGCGCGGCATGGTGCTCCGGCAGGTCGGGATCATGACCGCGGTGGGCGGCATCGTCGGCATGGTCGCCGCATACAGCCTCGGCCGCGCCGCAAGTTCCCTCCTCTACGGCATCTCGGGGCTGGACCCTGTCGTGTTCATCGGCTCGGCCGTGCTGCTGACGCTGGTCTCGCTGGCGGCGGGCTTCATCCCGGCGTTGCGGGCGTCGCGGGTGCATCCGATGCAGGCGTTGAGGTATGAATAGACGAGTGGACGAGTGGACGAGATAGACGGGCCGGGGTGGACGGGATGGACGGGATGGACGGGTGTGGATCAAAGTTAGAAGGGGGGGAGTCTTGCGACTCGCCCCCATAAAGTTTAACGGACGTGTAGACGTTGTATACAACACGTCTATCTCGTACACGCGTCTCAGTATACCCGATTATGCGTCATCC
>JACMLI010000345.1 GCA_014379705.1 Gemmatimonadaceae bacterium | reverse complement strand
GTCCGTCCACGAAGAGCTCGTGCACATCCTGGGCGACAGCGCGGCTGGCCTCCAGTTCAGCGGTCAACCGCCCACCATCATCCTGATGGCCGGTTTGCAGGGCTCCGGGAAGACGACCACCGTCGGCAAGCTCGCGCGGAAGCTCAAGTCCGAAGGGCGCGCGACCCGCCTTGTCGCGGCCGATGTCTATCGCCCCGCCGCCATCGACCAGCTCGAGACGCTTGGGCTCCAGCTCGACGTGCCCGTCTACGCCGATCGCACGACCAAGGACGTGGTGAAGATCGCCCGCGCGGGTATCGATGAGGCGAAGCGCGCCCGCGATCGCGTCGTCATCCTCGATACCGCCGGTCGATTGCAGATCGACGACGAGATGATGAAGGAGCTCATCCGGGTGAAGGAGGCCGTCCATCCGGACGAAATACTGTTGGTCGCGGACGGAATGACCGGGCAGGATGCGGTCAAGATCGCCGACGGCTTCAACAAGGCGTTAGGCATCACCGGGGTGATCCTCACGAAGATGGACGGCGACGCCCGCGGCGGCGCGGCGCTCTCCATCTACGGGGTCACGAAGAAGCCGATCAAGTACATCGGCGTCGGCGAAAAGAGCGACGCCCTCGAGGACTTCCATCCCGACCGCATGGCCGGCCGGATCCTGCAGATGGGCGACGTGCTGTCGCTGGTCGAGAAGGCGCAGGACGCGATGGACTTCGCGGAAGCGAAGAAGCTGGAAAAGAAGGTCAAGAGGGAGGGCCTCGACCTCGAGGACTTCCTGACCGCAATGAAGCAGATGCAGAAGCTGGGGCCGCTGGAGGGCGTCCTGAAGATGCTCCCCGGGGTCAACGCCAAGATGCTGAAGCAGGCGAACCTGGACCCCAAGCGCATGCGCCACATCGAGGCCATCGTACTCTCGATGACGAAGGAGGAGCGGAAGGACCCCCACCTGATCAACGGGTCCCGCCGATCCCGGATTGCCAAGGGGAGTGGCCGGACCGTCAGCGAGGTCAACCGGCTCCTGGAGCAGTTCAGGGACATGCAGAAGATGATGAAGAAGGCTGCCACGGGCGGCCGTCTGGGGGGCCTGCCATTCGGGCGGGGGTAGCCACTAGCTTTCGAGGCTCTCGTCCGGCCCAGGCCGACGGGATTCAACCGGGTGCGGCTCGGACCTCCCGAGATTCGCGATGAGCCCGCGGCGTGACCGTTTTCCAGACGTGAGGTACTACCGATGGCCGTTCGTATTCGTCTCCGTCGCGAGGGACGCAAGAAGTCCCCCGCCTATCGTATCGTCGTCACCGAGTCCACGATGCCGCGCGACGGGCGCTTCATCGAGATCATCGGGACCTACCAGCCCAAGCTGCGCGAGAACATGGTCACGCTGAAGAACGATCGCGCCAACTACTGGCTCGACGTAGGAGCCCAGCCCAGCGACACCGTCCGTTCTATCCTTCGAAGGGCCGGGGTTCTCAAGCAGAGGCATGAGACGCGCCTCGCGAAGAAGCTCCAGGCAGCGGCCGTGCCGCTCGCCGAGAACACGCCCGACGAGGCGTAGACCGTCGGCGTGGGCGACCGCGCGCCTGACGAGTCGTTCGTGATCGTGGGCCGGGTCCGCAAGGCCCACGGCATCCGCGGTGAACTGCTCGTCGAAGTGCTGACCGAAACGCCGGACGCGATCTTCGCGCCCGGCGCTCGTGTTTTCGCCGGGAGCACGCAGGGGGATCTCGGCAAGACCGCGCGCGAACTCACCGTCGAAGACGTCCGCCCGTTCAAGGACCAGGTCCTCGTCACCTTTGAGCAGATCGCCGATCGCACCGAGGCCGAGAAGTGGCGCGACCGCTACCTCCTCGTCCCCGAATCCGCGATCGAGCCGCCGACGGACGACGAGATCTTCATTCACCAGCTCGCCGGCCTGGACCTCGTGCTCACGGACGGAAGAGTCGTGGGCAAGGTGTTGGGCACGTTCGATGTTGCCGGCCGTTTGCTGCTGGAGGTCCAGCGCGACAACGGCACCATCCTGCTCCCCTACGAGGACCCTTTCGTCGATCACGTCGACCTCGAGGCAGGGCACCTGGTGATGACGCTTCCGGAAGGAATGCTCGACTGATCAGGTCGACCACCCGACCACCGGACCACCCGACCACCCGACCGCAGTTGCGCATTACCATCGTCACCATCTTCCCCGAGTTCTTCACCACCCCCCTCGGCCTGTCGATTCCCGCACAGGCCGCGGGGGCGGGGAGCGTGGAGTACCGCGTCGTGAACCTTCGCGACTACACGCATGATCGGCATCGCACGGTGGACGACTACCCGTACGGTGGTGGCGCCGGCATGGTGATGAAGCCCGAGCCCTTTTTCGAAGCGGTCGAGGGGCTCGAGTGCGGCCCCCCGATCGTGCTCCTCTCGCCGCGGGGACGCACCTTCACGCAGGCGGATGCCTTCCGGTTTGCGGCGGGCCCGGAGCTCACGTTGCTCTGCGGGCACTACAAGGACGTCGACCAGCGCGTCGCCGAGCATCTCGCGACCGAGGAACTCTCGCTCGGAAATTTCGTACTCAGCGGTGGCGAACCCGCGGCACTCGCCATTGTCGACGCCGTGGTTCGCCTGCTCCCGGGGGCGATGTCGGACCATGACAGTGCCCGGGGCGACTCGTTCTACGAGGAAGGCCGCGGGATCAGCGCGCCGAGTTACACGCGGCCACCGGTGTTTCGCGGGCATCAGGTTCCCGACGTCCTGCTTTCCGGCCACCACGAGCGGATCGCGCAGTGGCGCGCGGCGGAGGGGAGGCGTTTGACGCGGGACCGCGACGCAAAGGGGACGGGCGAAAGCGGGGGCTAGTCAAGGCGGGCTCTGGCGTGCAGGTTCTCCGCGCGTTCGCACGGATCATGCTGTCTCAACCACCATATGAGCCTCACCTCCACCCTCGCGAAGGCCTTCTGCCTGTGCTGCACCTGCGTCACCGGGTGCACTCGTGTGGGTATGGCGCCCCCGTCGGCGGAGCTTCGCGTGGTGACGGGGTCGGCTCGCACCAGTGGTGAAGCGTCCACGTTCCACGCCGAGGTGCAGGCCACGAGGGCGACTGACGGCGGGCTGCCATCGAGCCCGCTCTGGGCCCGTGTGACGCTGGAGCTCAAGGGAGACGCCCTGGAGTACCGGATGCAGCTCCGGAATCCGGGAGCCGAGCTGGTGACCGAGGCGTTGGTCACGATGCAGGGGGATGGGGGCGCTCCGTCGTCGGCCGTGGTACATCTCTTTTCTGACGCCGGCTTCCGGAGTTCGATGCTCGAGCTTCGCGGAATGGCTACGGTGCGGGCGTCCATGCGGGCGGCAACGATTGCTGAGGAGCTCCAAGGGGCCCCGCAGCGGTTCACCGTGGTGTTGAAGGGGTCGGGCCCTGAGGATTTCTGGTCGGGCCCGCTGCGGATAGGGCGGTAGGGACGGAGGGACGGGATGGACGGGGATGGACGGGTGTACGGCCTTTCCTTCACCCGTCCATCCCGTCCATACCGTCTGTCGGTCCTACCATCCACCGGGACAACGGCTTACATTGCGGGTCTCCCAAAAACCTGCTTACCCGGGCTGTTTCACCTCCGCCCAGAGTGCCATATGCATCCGTTTATCGAGACCCAGAAGGAGTGGATGAAGTCCAACGTCCCTCCGTTTCGCCCCGGCGACACCGTGCGCGTCAACGTTCGCGTGAAGGAAGGGGACAAGGAGCGCCTGCAGGCGTTCGAAGGGGTCTGCATCGGGCGTCGTGGCGCGGGCGTGAGTGAGACGTTCACGGTGCGCAAGATCTCGAACGGCGTTGGCGTGGAGCGCATCTTCCCGGTGCATTCCCCGATGCTCGCCGAGATCACGGTGGTTCGCCGCGGCCGCGTGCGTCGCGCCAAGCTCTACTACCTGCGCAACCTGGTGGGCAAGGCGACGCGCATCAAGGAGAAGAAAGTGCGCGTGGCTCTGCCGGCCACGGGGCCGACCGAAGGCTAGGTGACCGGAGCGTGAGCGCCCGCTGGACGCTCATCGAGAAGGATCTGCGCGCGCAGTTTGGACCGCACGTCGCGGGAATGGATGAAGTCGGACGGGGCCCCCTCGCGGGCCCCGTTGTCGCGTGCGCCATCATCATGCCCCCCGACGTGCGCGCGATCCGCGGCGTGGACGACTCCAAGCAGCTGACCGCGTCCGTGCGCGAGGTGCTGGCCACGCGCATTCGGGCCCGGGCACTGCGGATCGGCATCGGGGCCGCGTCTTCGCGCGAGATCGATCGCATCAACATCTACCACGCGACGACGCTCGCCATGCGCCGCGCCCTGGCGGCGTTAGGCGCGGCGCCCGATCACCTCGTGCTCGATGGCAAGCCGATCCGGACGCTCGGCGCCGTGCACACGGCTGTGGTCGGCGGCGACGGGAAGTGCTATTCCGTCGCGTGCGCGTCGATCCTCGCGAAGGTGGCTCGCGATCGGTTGATGTCGCGCCTGGCACTACGCTATCCGGAGTATGGCTGGGACCACAATTCGGGATATGCCACGGCGCATCACCTGGCCGCGATCGATGCGCATGGCGTTACGCCCCATCATCGCGCGAGCTTCTGCACGAAACAATTGTCGTTCGATTTCACGAGTTAGGCAGCGTTCATCGCTGGAACGCGCTGCAGGTCAGGAATTGCGTGTGAGTTCCCGCACAGTGACGCGTCGGGTTGATTACGTGATGGTTATCGTGTGACTGCGATCACACGCGGAATTCCTTGCCGTGCATATACTTCGCTCGTGCCCGGGCCGCCTGCACGCAGTTCCCCCGCGTGGTGGCCGGCACATCCAACCTGACTAGCCTACCTGAGGGGTACGCCACAATGCTGAACATTCGGAACGTTTCGGCTGCAGCGCTGGCCGTCGTGGCCTTGAGCGCCTGCGCTACCAAGGGCTTCGTTCGCAAGGAACTTGCGACGGGCATCAGCACCGAGCGCACAGAGCGTGTTGGTGCGGACAGCGCGATCACCAATGAAATGCGCACGGAATTCACGGGCGTGAAGGGCGAGATCGCGACGCTCAAGACCGACGTGGCCTCACTGCGTCGTGACCTCACCGCGCTTCGCACGGAGTTCGGCGCCAAGATCACCGCGATGGAAAACGGGATGAAGTTCGCGTTCCCGGTGAACTTCGCGTACGACGACGCGGCGGTGCGTGATGAAGATCGTGCCTCGCTCGATCGTTTCGTCCAGGTCGTGAACAAGTACTACGGCGGCGCGCTCGTGACGGTGGAAGGCTTCGCCGATCCGGCCGGCTCGCCCTCGTACAACATGCAGTTGTCGCAGAAGCGTGCCGAAAGCGTCTCGTCGTACCTGACGCAGTCGGGCATCACGGGCGTGTCGCTCCGCGCCGTTGGCCTTGGCGAAAGCCGCCAGGTCGTTGAAGGCGCCGAGAGGGACATGCCGGGCGCCGAAGCGAACCGTCGCGTGGTGTTCGTCGTCGAGACGAAGGGTGCCACCGGAGCCTCTGTCTCCTCGATGCAGTAAGCTGCAGGATTCGGTTAGCAGGTGACGGCCCCCGCGAAAGCGGGGGCCGTCGTCTTTCGTGGCCGAAGGGGCGGCTGGTTGCTGCTGGCTGGTGCTGGTTACCGGACTGGTTGCAGGGCTGGCTGCCGGGGCTGGCCAGCGCATGGTGGGTGTCCTTATCGCCGCAAGCCGCTGCCGTCGCTTCGGGGGATCGGCTAGGTTCCGGCCTGGTCCTGATGTTTCGGGACCCGGTAGCTCAGTTGGTAGAGCAACGGACTTTTAATCCGTAGGTCCCGGGTTCGAGCCCCGGCCGGGTCATGCGTGGGGTCAGACTCGACTCATCGACCGACGTCGAGCCTGACCCCACGTCGCGAGGTGGAGTCTGGCCCCACGTCGCGCGGCGCCGCCGCCGCGGCCGGGACGCACATGGCGAACACGTTGTAGCGCGATTCCCCGGCCTTCGCCGTGCCCTCGCCCGTCACGCGCAGCTCCGACTCGGTGTTGAGCAGCACGCCCTCGTAGACGTTGAAGAGGCAGTCGACGCCCGACGTCCGGAATCGAAGACTCGCCTCGTTCGGCGCGTCCATGGGATCCGGCGTCCGCACCCACCCTGCCGCGCGCACGCGCTCGTAGAAGCGCACGGCCTCCCGCCGGATGCCGAGGTCGGTGAACCCGGACGCCGTGACGCGGCACCCCGGCGTGCGCCGCTTCGTGCGCCAGTCGTCGATGGTATCGGGATCCACGATCGCGGTCAGGTGCAGCCCACCGACGAGGAACGCGCGGGCAACGTCGCAGAGCTTCACCGGCTGCGCACTGGCGGGCGGCGCTGCGATCAGCGCCGCGACGACCGAGGCGAGGGAAAGGATGGACGCGCGTGGCATCCGATCAAGGTAGGGCCGGGAAGGCGAGCCGACGAGCGGTTCTCGATGGCCGGCCACCGCTCAGCGCTCGACGACCACCCCGACGATCCCCCGCTCGATCGTGGTGCGGGAGACCCCCGCCGTGCCTAACGCGGACGCGAGGCTCCCGTGCCACGTCGTGCCGGCGGGATAGGTCTTGTTCGACTGCCCCACGAAGGCGTTGCGGGTCCAGGTGGACGTGCCAAGGGCGCCCGCCAGCCAGGCGATGAGCCCTTCGCCCACCCCGCTCGTCCCGACGCCATACTGCCCGAGCGGGAGCACGTTCAAGGTCAGGCGCAAGTTCCTCACCGCGCGGTTCTTCTTTCCCGAGATATCGAACAGCACGGCCTCGCGAATCCGCGCGGCCGCCTCGAAGGTGTTGCCCCGCAACTCGATGTCCTCGTTGTCGGCGAGGAAGATCACGGGGCGGCCATCGCCGACGTAGGGCGGCACGTTCACGGGCTCGAGCCAGTTCTCCACGATCTCGAACCGGCGATTGGACGAGTCGGTGGCGGTGGGACCATTCTGGTCCGCGCGGCCCGCGATCGAGAAGCCGGCCCCGGTGTTGCGCACGAGGTTGCGGCGGATCGTCCAGTCGGACGAGCTACACGGGGCGCAGGTGTCGTTCTGCGACGTGGACTTGAGGACGAAGGCGTAGCCGACCTGGCCATCCGTCCACGCGCCCTCCAGCACGTTCTCCTCCACGAGCACGCGTGCCGAGGACTTGGTCTCGACGAGGTTCTTCGTGTTCCAGTTCTGGCCCTGCCACGACAGCGGCTTGGAGATGTGGTTGCGCCGGATGGTCACGTCACTCGTGACGAGGCCGGGCACCCTGGGATCGGCACCGCCGAACATGATGTTCTCGCTCGCCGCCTGCAGCGTGTTGTTCTCGATGAGCACGGGACCCGAGGAATTCCAGCTGATCCAGCACTGGCTGTCGAATCCGCTCGCGTGGATCTCTTCGCACCAGGAATCGCGCAACGTCTGCGCGCCGCCGTTGCCGGCGATCGCGCGTCGCAGGTGTTGCCTGGGCCACCCATGGAGGTACACCTGCTGCAGCACGATGTCGGTAGGGAGGCTCTCGACGGCGGCCTCCCGTCCGGTGCCGATCTGCACGAGGGCGACGGGCCCATGCAGGAGGGTGGAGTCGGAGGTGATCTCGACGCCGAGCACCACGATGCGTGCCGATCCCGCCAAGAAGGTGAGCGGCGACTCCTGCCTTGGCGCCACGATGCGCGCCATCGCGCCGAGGGCCGATGGGCGGACGCGCCCCGCCGCCAACGGCTCCGCCGAACGCACGACGACCCATCCGTCGTCGGCATGGGGAGGCACCGTGAAGGCACCGACGTACGTCCCGGCGAGGCACAGGACATCGCCGCCGCGCGCCGCGTTGAGTGCTCCCTGCAGCCCCGTCGGTCCGACATGCACCGTGCACGGACGCGCGCCGATATCGGCCGGCGTGGAGGGCACCGCCCTCGGCGCGAGCGCCAGGTGCGGTTCGTCCATCGTCGCCGGGATCGGCGCCGGCGGGCGGTACGAAGGTTCAGCTGCAGCGGGACCGGCGTCGACAATGGTCACGGGCTCGCGGCAGGCAAGCGCATGGGTCAGGACGAGGGCCAGCAGGTACCGCTTCCGAACGGTCGTCAGGGGAGGTGCAGGAAGGGAGGGCGTTGCGGGGTCAGGCAGCGCGAATCTACCTCTTCTGGAGGCGACGCAATACCTCCCACGCCCAAGTGGCGAGCCCGGCTGGTCCGCCTCCAGGCCGCGTCGTTCACCTTCTCGCACTTCGGCGGCGCGCAGGCGTGACATCACAGCCGGGTATCGGTTGCCCGACCGCGAGGTAAGGACAGCGAGCGCTGCGTCACGAAGTGCGCGGCGCGCGGCAACACTCGTGCACCGAACCTCGGCGTTGTCTGGAATGCGCCATCGGGTGTCGGGACATTGCGCGTCCGCTCCCAGCCAGTCGCGACGACGCCGCCCTCCTCCGTCGAGATGTCGCGAGGCTCCACCAACCCTCCGGAATGACCTCGCAGCCCAGCCTTCGCCTGGCGGCCCTCGCGCTCCTCGTCGCGACCGCAGCCTGCGGAGATGACGTGTCCGTCGCCCCTCCTCCCGCCACGCCGGCGGTGCGCAGCGTTTCCATCGCGCCGCTCACGGCACAGATCCGGCCCGGGGAGAACCTGATCATGGTCTATAATGTCGACGCCGACTCCGCCGCGGATCGCAGCGTGACGTGGGCATCGGCGGACCCCCGACACGCGACCGTCAGCGCGAATGGCATCGTGACTGGCGTTGCGGAGGGGTACTCGGTGATCACGGCCACGTCCCGCGCGCGGGCTGAACTCAAGGCGTCCGCGACGATCCAGGTGCTTCCAGCGCCCACGGTGCGCACGGTCACCATCACGCCCGCGCTGTTGACGATGCGCTCGGGGCAGAGCGTCCCGCTGGTCGCCTCCGTGGCGGCGGATTCGGGCGCCGATCGCACCGTGATCTGGGCGTCGGCGGACCCGAGTCGCGTTTCGGTATCGGCGACGGGGGTGGTGACCGGGCTCGCCGAGGGCACGGCCGTGGTGACGGCGACGTCGCGGCAGCGACCGGAGATCGCGGGAACCACTGCGATCACCGTGCTCCCCAGCGCGTCGGTGCGATCGATCGCGGTGACGCCCGCGACGGTGGAACTGACAACCAGCGCGCAGCAGCCGTTGGCGGTCACGGTGCAGGCGGACGATGGCGTGAGCCGGGCCGTGAGCTTCGCGAGCAACAACACCGCCGTGGCGACGGTCAGCGCCGCCGGGGTGATCACGGCGGTGAGTCCGGGGAGCACCACGATCACGGTGGCGGCGGTGGCGTCGCCGGGCGTGACGGCCACGGTGATCGTGACCGTGCGCGCACCGGCGCCACCACGGGTCTCGATCCAGTCCGTGACGCAGGGGGCCACGAACATCCCCGTGAACCTCGCCTCGGTGGCGGGGCAGGTGGAGGTCACGATCAACGTCGAGGAAGGGCAGGATCCGCTGGCGCGCGTCGACCTCGTGGTGACGCAGGGAGGCAAGGACACGGTGGTCGCGTCGCAGAGCTTCTCCGTGATCGCCGCGCGCGGCGTCGCTGCCCGGTCGGCGCCATCGGCGCTTGTGCTGAGCTTCCGCACGGACCAGTTCACCCCGGCGACCGGGGCCGTCGCCCTGCCTAACGGTGCTGCCCTGCTTCGGGCGATCGCACGCTCGGTCGCGACCCCTGCCGGGACGCCAACGTCGGCGTCGAACACCGTGAGCCTGTCGTTGGCGAACGTCGACGGGTTCTACGTCACGACGCGGAGTCTCTCCTCCACGTCGATCGACCGCGCGCAGGACGCGCAAGGTCGCGAGTGGGTGCAGGCGGGGCGTGGATTGGTCGTTATGAGCGTCCCGGTCTCGTACACGGGGCGTGGCGTCGGGACACGCACCATCGCGTTCCCGGGGAATGCCCCGGTGGCGACGGTCGTCTCGATGAAGGTCGGAATCGCGGAGGACACGGTGATGCTGCCAGGCTATAGTGCGTCGTCGACCGGCCCGCTGTACGTGTCCGGCGAGCTGCCGGCCATGACAGGCGTGAGCCCGCAGGGCCTGACGCTGACGCTGGTGGGCACTCCGGCGACGCCCGGGGCCGGCATCCTCAACGCGCAGCCAACGCTCGTGGCGGGCTCTCCCCTCGCCGGCGTGCGGGTGGACAACGCCGGACCCCCGCCGGGTGCGACGTTCGTGATCTCGACGTCGGTGTCGAACAGCAACAACTGGGTGAACGGCACCTACGCATTCAGCAGCGGCTTGACCGGGATCGTCCCCGACCCCGGCGTCGGTCTCATCGGGACCAACACCGCGCCCACAGCGAGCACCGTCGCGGCGCAGTACCGCGTGACGGGGAACGGGTCTGCCGACACCAGCGTCGTGCAGACCGGTAGCGGGCTGACGCCCTCGAATACGCACCTCGCCTACGCGGCGCAGGCGCGGTACACCGATCGACTCGGCAACATCCGGAACGTCCCGCTCACCGGGGCCGTGCCCAACCCGCTGTCAACGTTTGGAGTCGACGTGCAGGCACCAACGGCGCGGTACCTGACGACGCCTCCGCCCGGGACCGCGGTGATCTCGACCTCCTCTGATTCCGTGTACACGGCGCTCTCCGCGTTCGGCTCCACCTACGCGTACGGCGTGGAGGCGATCGATGATCGCGCCGGGTTTGGCGCGACGCCGGTGGAAGTGTCGCTCGTGCGCGTCGCCCAGCCCAACCCGCCCGGGCAGCTCACCGGCACGTCCACGTGTGTGGTGGGCACGGTAACCGCTGGTGTCTGCACGGCGTCCGCGGCAGCACTCGGTGCCACGTTGATCGACGGGTTCCGGCAGCTCACCACCACGCTGGACAACGGCACGGGGATCGAGGGCTACTACACGTACGCCGTGCTCGTGCGGGACCAGGCCGGGAACGCCAGCGGAACGCTGCGAAAGAACGTGCTGTACGACCAGGGCACGGGAGCGTCGGCGCCGCAGATCTCTACCATTGGTGTGCAGGCGCAGCTCCGCGGGAACCAGCCGGCGCAGTTCCAGCCGCTCGGCGCGGACAACGTGGAACTGGTGAAGGGCCAGCTCTACATCGGGTATCCGAACCTGCCGACGACGCCAATCCTGGCGTATGAAGGGGGCGCAACGGGGACGTTCGACATCGGCACGGCGTTCGACGGCCAGCTCACGTCGCCGCTGCTCGGGGGGGCCGGGTTCACGATTCCGCTGTTCATCCGGGCGATCGAAATCACCGATGCGCTCGACGCGCCGCAACCGTACGCCGCCACGACCGTCAAGCCGAACGCGGTGAACGCGGTCCTGCGCGATGTCCCCAACCTCGTGCCGGCGACGCTCGCCACCAACATCGCCATCCTGCCGCTCATGGTGGAGACGCCGGGCGGGACGCCGGGATTCATCAACCTCACCGGAAGCAAGGCGCTCCTCAAATGGCGCCGCTTCGCCGGTGGCACGTCGCCCTTGCGCATGGAGGCCGTCGGGCCGTCGGGGCAGACAGAGTCGCCCTTCGCGCGCGTGATCCTCGCGCGCCTGGTGCCGGGGGTGGGGCCCAATGCGCAGGTGTGGCGGGTGCTGACCGAGGTCACGACTGCGGCCGTGCAGGACAATGGCCTCGAGCGGGTGTGGCGCTATGACCTCGGCGGCCAATCGTCAGGCAGCTACATCGTCATCGGCGTGTCGGCCGATGGCGACGCAATCTCGTCGCAGGTGATCGTCATCTAGTCACGTTGGCCAGGTCGGCGGCAAGGACCAGACGCAACCGGATGAAGCGCACGGTGGGGTCGACATCGAAGCCGACGCGACGCCATTCGGTCACGGCGCCCGGTTCGAGTGGGGCGGCATAGCGCTCGTATCGCGCGCACGTGCTTCCCCCCGCCGGGCAAGGCGCCGAGCGCACGTAGTCATGGGCCGCGCCGTCCCAATCGAGGCTCGTCGCGACGCCGCCGCGGGAGGGCGCCGTGACCTCCACGACGTTCGCTCCGGGCACGGTCACGCCACCCGGCGCTTCGATCGCACTGACGTGCGCGGCAAAGAGGTACAGCGCCTCGCCAGCATCGGGAGGCGCGGGGAAGGTCGGCGCGATGAAGCGCGCCTGCTGCAGGCGGTTGTGCACGCGCAGCTGGAACGTCACGCGCACCTTGCCGGGTGCGAAGCGGCCGACGATGGAGCGCTCCACGGCCTCGACGTCCACACTGAACGCGTCGTGCCCGACGAGCGACGCGAACGTGTGCGGCGTGCCGCGCACGCCAACCGTGGCGACGGCCGTGCCATTCACGGCGATGTCCTTCACGAGCGCGAGGGATGCGACCGCGGCGGGGAGCGGCACGCTCGGCGATGCGCTCGTGACAGAAGGTGCCGCGATGTCACGGCAAGCGGTGACGAATAGGAAGGCGAGCAACGCGAGGCGCATGAGGCGGGATGGGGTCGCGTGCGAGTCTCGGCACCTCGCCCCCGCGACTCGCGCGCCCGTTTGTAACTCTTGTCGGTACACGAAGCGGGGGAGATACGGACACGGGCGTTGCCCGACCTCTACCCGCGGTCAGGTGCATGGAGGAGCCCGGACAGGCATCATCCCCGTGCTGTCACCCACCGGCTGGCGGCCTAACGAGTCACCCTCCGCATCGCCGGATCCCCCCAATGACCTTCCGTGGCCAAACGCCGTTCGCGCCCCCGGGTGGGACGCAATCACCCGCGCCCCACACCTGCCGCCCTGACGCTAGTGCCGGCTCCGCAGCTCCCTGCGATGGCGACGGCGCCCGTGATGTTGGACGGCATGCTGTATCGAGTCCTGGCGTTCGAGAGCGAGCAGCGTTTCGTGCAGGAGTGGTCGCATGGGTACTGGATGCCCAGCCTCCTGCCGCTCTACCGGGTGGGGGACGCGATGATCGCGACGACGGAGCACTTGCGTCGACTGGGAGTGCCGGAAGCGGACTGGCATGGCTCCCGCGGGCGCTGGCCCGACCGGCCGCGCGACGATGCGACGCCTTCCGCGCAGGGTTGAAATGAACTGGTTGAGACGACTCTCGTTCCTCCTGGGCTTGGCCGCGACGTCGCTCGGTGCCCAGGGCACGACCACCGGCGGACGCATCGCCGGTCGTGTGCTCGATGCTGCCAGCGGGCAACCCATCACCGGGGCGCGCATCGCGATCGGTGACAGCGTGGCCGCCGTCGTCTCCGACCTCGACGGACGTTTTCGCACCCCGCTGCTCCGCCCCGGTCGCTACCGCGTCATCGCGCGGCGCCTCGGGATGCAGCCGAAGCAGTACGATTCGATCGCCGTCACTGACGGCCAGACCACACTGGTGAACTTCGCCCTGTCGCAGGCCGCCGTGGCGCTCCAGACGGTGGTCGTGAACGAGGCCCGTGGCGATCGCGCGACCTCGGAAGCCGGCCTCCTCGCTGTGCAGCAGAAGGCCGCGTCGGCGACCGATGGCATCAGCTCGGAACAGATCTCCCGCTCGACCGACAGCGACGCGGGGCAGGCCGCGACCCGCGTGCCTGGGGTGTCGATCGTAGGCAGCAAGTTCGTGGTGGTGCGCGGTCTCTCCGAGCGGTACAGCAACACGCTGCTGAACGGCGTCGAGGTGGCGAGCCCCGAACCGACGAAGAAGATCGTGCCAATGGACATCTTTCCCGCGTCGCTGATCGACGGGATCGTCGTGACCAAGTCGGCCACCCCCGACAAGCCCGGTGACTTTGCGGGCGGCTCGGTGGAGATCAAGACGAAGGAGTTTCCCGAGGAGTTTGTGCTGCAGTACAACGTCTCCCTCGGGCACAACAGCCTCGTGACGGGGAAGCGGGCCGACCTTCCCAACTGGCGCGGACTGGATTTCGCCGGGTGGGACGCCGGTGGTCGCCGGAAAGCGCCGCCCCTCCCGGCGTCGTTCGAGGACCCCACGGACGTGGAACGCTACGAGGAGGGGCTGCGCAACACGTGGGCCCCACCCATGCGCCGCGTCCTGCCCGACATCGGGTTCGGGGTGAACCTGGGGGATCAGCGCCAGTGGGGCACGAGCGCGTTAGGGTACCTCTTCTCCGTCACGTACTCCAACAAGAACGAGCTGCAACCCGACCGTCTCTTCCAGTTCCTGCTCGATCCGAGTGCGAACCCGGCGCGCGGCTACGTCTACCGGGAGCGCCGGACCTCGGCCGACTGGGGAACGCTGTTCAACACCTCCGTACGGCTGGGCAGCAATCACAAGTTCGGATGGAAGAACCTGTATACGCGCAATGCCGAGGAGCAGTACGTCACCAACGAGGGCTTCAACATCGACCTCAACGGTGCCTTCCGCGGCTTTCAGTATTCCTACATCACGCGCGACCTGCTGCAGTCGCAGCTGGTGGGCGAGCACCTGGGTCACCTCTTCGTGCCGTGGCGTGCGGAGTGGAAGGCCACGTGGAGCGAATCGCACCGCGACGAGCCGGACAACCGGCAGGTGCCCTACGTCCGTCCCGTGGACGACTCGTCGTATTTCATGGGGAACAACAGTGACTTCTGGTTCCGCTACCTCGATGATACCCAGCGCAACGGCCAGGTGGACTTCTCGGTGCCCCTTCCCTGGTTCGGGTCGCGGGACGTCATGGTCAAGACCGGAGGCCTGGCGCGCCGCAAGGTTCGCGAGTTCGACGCCAGCCTTGCCGCGTTGTCGCTGAACGGCGAGGTCACCCTGCCGTCGCGTTTCGGGACGCTGACCCCCGAGCGGCTCTTCCAGCCCGAGAACCTCGGAACCTTCTTGCAGGTCAACTTTCCCGGCAACCTCGCGCAACCCTACTCGGCGGACGACGACCTGCTGGCGGTTTACGGCATGCTGGACCTCCCGGTGCTGAGCTGGTTGCGGATCGTTGGAGGCGTACGGCTCGAGGACTGGCGGCTCGACCTCTTCGATGGTGGACGCGCGCGCTTCGCCGAGGACACCACGCTCCAGGCGACGGTACGCCGCAACAAGGACCTGCTCTGGTCGGGGAATGCGACGATCGCGCTCGGGTCACGCATGAACGTGCGGCTCGCCGCATTCAAGACGCTGGCCCGCCCGGACACCCGTGAGCTGTCGCAGGACGAGTACGTGGACATCGTGGGCGGGTGTCCCACCATCGGCAACCCCACCTTGCAGCGCACACTGGTCACCAACGGGGACGCGCGTTGGGAATGGTATCCCGGTCCCGGCGAGGTGGTCGCAGTCAGCGGCTTCTACAAGTATTTCGAACTGCCGATCATCCGAGCCGTGACGGGCGACAACAACTGCCGCTTCACGTTCAACAACGGCATCGATGCCACGAACCTTGGTGCCGAGATCGACATCCGAAAGGGGCTGACGTTCCTGCCGGGGGCCCTCGGCAACATTGCGATCGGCCTCAATGGCACGTATGTGCAGTCCACGCTCACGATCGACTCCCGGTTCGGCGTGTACGACAGCGACCTGCAGCTCGAGGACCAGTCGCCCTTCCTGTTCAACGGGAACGTGAACTACGTCGACTCGCGGGGGCGTTTCGAGGCCTCGATGCTGTACAACTGGTTCGGCGACCGGATCTCCCGCTACGGCTTCCGGAGCGGCGGGGGCACCGCGTCCGTTCAGGGTCCCAACATCGTGGAGGATGGGCGCGGCACGCTGGACGTGAAGGTCCAGTGGCGGGCGCTCCCGAAGTGGCGCGTCACCGTGTCGGGCAAGAACCTCACCGACAATCGCATCGCCTTCCACCAGGACACGGATCGCGGTCGAATCCGCACGGGGCTCGCGCGTGGCGGCATCGGCATCTCGCTCGGGGTGGGCTATGATCGTTAGGCAGCGGGGCCGGGCGTTCCTCCTTGGCGTCGCGCTGGTCGCCGGCGTGTCCTGTGGCAAGGAGCAGACCGGGGTCGGCGGGGACCTGGAGGCGCCGCGTGCCCTGGAGGTGCAGGCGGTGGGCACGTCCTCCGTGCGGCTCTCGTGGGACCGCGTGACGGCGACGAACGTGACCGGCTACGAGGTGCAGCGCCGCGTGGACCTCAAGGGAGAGTTCACGACGCTCGCGGGCAACATCCCCCAGGCGCCGGGACGGATCAGTTTCTTCGACAACGACGTCGTTCCCGACACGTACTATGGGTACCGCGTCATGGCCCTCACGTCGTTCGGCGCCCATTCCGCTCCTTCAACGGTGGGGGGCGCCAAGACGCCGCCTCCTCCGACGCTCATCGTGGCGGTCGCCACCGTCGCGCCCAATGACGGATCGGTCGACACCGATGGATACGTCGCCAGGATCCTCGGTCCTCGCGACACGCTGACCGCCGCCATGGCCACCAACGGGGAGCGACGCTTCAGTTCGATCCGCGCCGGCACGTACACCATCGTCCTGCGCGGCCTCGCCAGCAACTGCGACTTCTCCACTGGAGACTCGCTCAAGACCGCCCAGGTCGTCGACGTCGGCACGCTGACCGAAGTGCTGGTTCGCTACAACGTGTCGTGCCGCGACCCGAAGAAGGGAAGCCTCGTGATCCGCTACGAGCAGGAAGGCGATACCACCGACCCGAACGGCGTCCGGCTCTCGATCACCGGGCTCCTCACGGAGGCCGATCCGGTGGACACGTCGCGCGTGTATGCCCGGACGGAGACGATCGCCAGCCGGATTGCAAACTTCCGGTATGACAACCTGCGGGGCGGGCCCTACGAGATCGCCCTCGACGACATTGCGCCCGTCTGCAGCATTCAGGGGAGCCGCCGTCGCGCCGTCACGGTGCGAGCGCTTTCGCTCGACACGGTACGCTTCAATGGTGTGTGTACACGGCCAGTCGTGGTCGATACCGCGGGAAAGCCCCTCGTGCTCGAACATGCGTGGTCGAGCGGTGCCGCCCCGAACGGCAGCAAGGTGTCGCTCACGACCACGATCGATACCCGGGCACGTCCCACGCAGCGGTTCAGCGGGATCAGCTACGACATCGGGTACTCGCAAGCGGCGCTCCGATTCGATTCCGCTCGCAAGGTGGAGATTGGTACGCTCGCGGTGAACGGCGTGCTCAATCCCGGGCTCGTGGTGGTCGCCGGCCTCGAAACGGATCCCGGCGGTTTCGGTGATCGCCTCGTGATCGGACGTGTGTGGTTCACCGTCATCGGGCAGACGGGCGCGGCGACGCGGACGAGCACAACGCTCAAATCACTTCGGACCGTGGGCACCGGGTCTACCGAAGAGGTGTCGAAGCTGCGCGCGCAGGAAGCCACCTTCACGGTGGGCACGGTGAGCCCCAACCAGAACGTGACGCCGATTGCGCGGGCCAATGGACCGTATGCCGCAACGGTGGGCATCGCGACCCAGCTGAGCGGCATCGGGTCCAATGATCCCGACGGCACGATCAGTGCTTATCGATGGGACTTCGGCGACGGCACGCCGCCGGCGACCACGGAGACGGCGCAGCATGTCTACGCCACCGCAGGCACCTTCACGGCCGCGCTCACGGTGACCGACAACCGCGGCGCTACGGCGACGGACCAGGCCCAGGTCACGGTCACAAACTCCGGGACGCCGAACCAGCCGCCGGTGGCGCGCATCAGCGCTCCCGGGACGGGAACGCCAGGGACGTCGCTCACCTTCAGCGGAACGCAATCGAGCGACGCCGACGGGACGATCCAGTCATATGAATGGGCGTTCGGCGACGGCGCGACGGGCACGGGCCCGACGACGGCGCACGTGTACGCCGCGGCGGGAACGTTCAACGTGACGCTGCGGGTCACTGACAATCGCGGTGCGAGCCACACGGCGCAGCACGTGGTGACGGTGACGCCGAGCAACCCGGGTACGACGCCCTTTGCATGGACGGGGACCTTCGGGACGATGGACCCCGTGACGAAGGCGGTGGACCTCACCCTCACGCTGGACCTTTCGTCGAACATCACGGAGACGCCGGGGGCCGAGGAGCTGGGTTCGTACATCGTGGACTCGCTCAAGTGGGATCCCGTGGTGCTCAAGCTCGAGGCATTCAACTTCGGCCCGGGGCAGCAGCAGGCGATCGACCAGTCAGACGTTGCGCGCGGCAAGCTCCGGTTCTCGGGGAGCACGCTCGCCGGACAGAACAGCGGGGTGCTGACGATCGCGCGCCTGCGTTTCACGGTGCGTGGCGGGAGCGGCGCACGCGTCACGACGCAGACGGTGGTGGGTCCGCTCATCGGGACGCCCGCCACGGGGTCGTACAACTACCGGCCGAAGGTGGAGGTGAAGGAAGGGACGCTGGTGGTGCCGTAGGGCGGGCGGGCAGGCGGGCGGTGAGTCTGTCGCCCGGAGGTAGCTCGGAGACTCCAACACGCGCCGTGGACAGGCGGCGCTGTCGTGGGCGCATCGTATAGTTTGTCCCCGCCCGCCTGCCCGCCGGCCCGCCCGCCCTAACGTTACACCGCGTGTCACGGAAACGCCCCTTGCAGTGACGCAGCGCGCACCACTCCGGTACGGTCGGGTGTGCCTCCCGGTGATCCGCGACACCGATCCTTCGCCCGCTCGCCAGACGCCGAATCCGCGGCGTCCGAGCGGTCATCCGAGGAGGAAACGCAATGCTCGTGTCGCGCCGTAGCGCACGCCGTCGCTTCTCGTTCACCACCGCGGCCCTGGGGCTTTCGCTTGCCCTGGTCGCGTGTGGTCGAGAGGCGTCGGTTGGTCCGGTCAGGCCTGAACTGCCGGACAACCCCCCGATCCCGCCGCAGTACCGCGGGGCCGCGTTCATCATGGACGTCAGCTCGTTGAAGAAGACGGTGCGCATCACACCGCCGCAGGGCACCATCCGCACCCCGATCTCGACGGGCAACATCGTCAGCGATTTCGCTCGCGGCATCCCGAACCGGCTCGGCATCCCCACCGACAGCATCTCGACGTTCTCGTCGTTGCTCGGCGGCGACGTGATCGACCTCGTGGCCACGAACTACGTCGCGGGTGCGTTGGGCGCGGTGCAGCCGAACAAGATCCTCATCACGTTCGACCTGCAGATCAACAACAAGCTGAACGGCGTCGACCTGATCCTCCCCACGTGGCCCACGCCGCCGGCCGGCGCCGCGGGTCCGCTCCTCTTCCCGTTCGAAATCGGCGTGACCACCACGAGCGGTGGCGTGTCGGTTGGCGGCGCAGGCAATGAAGTCATCGTGACCTCGCCGCGTGGCGGGGCCGTGACGGTGAGCACCGACTGGAACGGCAACGGCACGCCCGGTTCCGGCGCACCGCACAACTTCTTCAACGACGTCGGCTGCACCGCAACGGCCAACGACTGCTTCCGCTACGAAGAGTACGGCCCGATCGCGGCGCTCGGCTCCTCGACGTCGCGCACGGTCGGCTTCCTCATCGACCCCACGGTCGGTGACTTCCGCGTGAAGATGATCGTGGCCGCCGACCTCCGGAACGCCGGTGGTCCGGCGCAGTTCGGCACGGTCGCGGGCTCGGTGACGTCGCCCCAGATCGGCAACATCGCGAACGCGTCGGTGAGCGTGAGCGGTGGCTTCTCCGGCACGACGATCGCCAATGGCTCGTACAGCATCTCCAACGTCGGCGTGGGCTCGCGCACCGTGTCGGTGAGCAACCTGCCCGCCGGATGTACGTTGCCGGCCTCGCAGTCGGTGACCGTGACCAACGGCGGCACGGCGACGGCGAACTTCTCGGTGGTTTGCACGGTGCCGACTGGCTCCGTGGCGGGCACGATCACTTCGAGCCTCGGTGGCGGCATCACCGGCGTGGCGGTGGTCGCCACTCCGACGGGTGGTTCCCCGACGTCGCCGTTCACGACGGGCGGCACGGGCGCGTATACGCTCACCGTCCCGGTGGGTCCGGGCACGGGCGCCATCACGCTCTCGAACCTCCCGGCCAACTGCACGAACCCGGGCGCGACGAACTACAGCGGCCTCACGAGCGGCGGTACGGTGACGTTGAACGTCACGGTCACCTGCACGGCGCCTCCGCAGGTCGGCACGGTCCAGGGCACGATCACGTCGAGCCTCGGCGGCGGCATCGCCGGTGCCTCGGTCGTCGTGACGCCCACGGGTGGTCCGGCCCTCGCCGGTGTTACCACGAACGCGCAGGGCCTGTTCTCCAACGCTTCGGTGCCGGTTGGCGCCGGCACGGGCACGGTGTCGCTCTCCGCGCTGCCGAACGGCTGCACGGCGCCCGCGCCGTCGAACTACAGCGGTCTCACCAACGGTGGTACGGTGACGGTGAACATCACGGTGACCTGCGTCGCCGCGGCATTCACCTATCCGTTCTCCGCCACGTGGGGACCGATCACCAACACGGGCCCGACGGGCCGCCAGGTGCAGATCACGTTCCAGATCGACATGGGCGCCGCCCCGGGCAACCCGGCGATCAACGGCTCCGCCGCTGATGAACTCGTCGGTGCGGACTGGACGTTCCAGTTCAACGGCGCGGCACTGGCCTACCAGTCGCGCACGATCATCGGTGGCGCGAACGGGAACCTCGACCTCGTCGGCGTGGGCAACCCGCAGGCCGGCCTGACGAACATTGCGCAGACCAGCTCGCAGAGCCTGACGGAGTCTGGCGTGGTGCAGCTCGTCCGCGTGACCTACAACATCACAGCAGGCTTCTCCGGCGCGATCACGCCGACCCTCACGCTCAACCAGGTCAGCGCGGGCATTTTCCTCTCGCCGACCAACGTGACGGCCAACGTGACCCTCGTTACGCTGCCGACCCTGACCGTTCCCTGACGCACGACCGATCCAGCCGTGGTGCGGGGCTTCATCCCGCACCACGAGCGGGGTCACCTACGCCTTCTTCCAGGAGCAATCGCTGATGTTCAAGGACTTCACGCGCTCGCGCGGGGTCATGACGCTGCTCGCCGCAGCGGCCATGGTCAGTGCCTGCGACAACATGGATACCCCCATCCGTCCCGCCACGCGCGACGCCGAGCTGATGATCTCGCTCAAGGTGTCGTCGATGGTGGGGCAGATGGGCGAGCGCATTGCAGTCGCGCTCGATCCCGACTACGCCGGCCAGCTGGGCGGCGTCTCGGGATACCTCCGATTCAACCCCGCTCGACTGACGTACGTCGGCCAGACGGTCGAGGACGGGATCATGATGGTGAACACGCGTGACGCCGAGTCGGGCAGCGTGCGCCTCGCTGCCGCCTCGCAGTCCGGGTTCGCCGGTGACATCGGCACGCTCGTCTTCGAGGTCAAGGGCGCCGGCTATGCCGGCGACCTTTCCTTCGAGGTTGAGGATGCGGTGCAGTACGCGATCGGTGGTGCGCGCAAGATCGGCGACGTGCGCACGGTGTCGTGGGCGAAGGAAGACCGCGCGCTGCGCGTGGGCGAGCCCAAGCTCATGACGTCGGCAGACTGGATGGGTCTCGTGTCGCCGAAGAGCGACGCGCGGTTCGGCGAGACCTTCGCCCGCCCGGGCGACCTCGCGGTTCCGAACCTCCGGTTCGGTGACCCGAACCTCTCCGGCTCAATAACGCTCGATGACGTGATCTTCCTGCTGAACGTGACGGTCGGCAACCTCGAGCTCATCGTGGACGCCGACACCACCACGTTTGGTGGCGCTGGTGCGGGTCGCCGCGACGCGGTGATCGCCGGCAACGTCGACCCGATCAACTCGCCGGGCCTCGGCGAAATCGGCGACAACCTGCGTCCTGGTGTCACGGCGGGAGGTTTCGGCCAGATCGACCTCGGCGACGTGATCGTCGTGCTCAACGAGATCGTCAACCCGGCGGCGCAGCCCGTCGCGGGTGAGATCATCCCCGGGCGTGCTTCGGCGACGCCGGGGCGGGTCATCGTGAACGCGCCGATCACGACCAACACCACGTGGACGAACAACAACGTCTACGAGCTGTCGGGTCCGATCCTCGTGAACAACAACGCGACGCTGACCATTCAGCCTGGGACGCTGATCGAAGGCGCACGCGGTACGACGCCCGGCACGGCTGGCTCGCTGTTCATCCAGCGCAATGGGCGCATCATCGCCGATGGCACAGTCCTCCAGCCGATCGTCTTTACCTGCGTCGGCCTTCCGAAGAGCAAGGGGTGCTGGGGTGGCCTGACGCTCAGCGGCAACGCGCGCCTGAACGAAGGGACGCAGACCAGCCCGAACCTGCCGGGTGAGGCGGGCGGACGGGACAGCGTGGTGGCCGATGCTGACCCGGCTCCGAACTGCTTCGAGAAGACCGGCGAAGGCGGCTCAGGCCTCTACGGCGGCTGCAACGACGCCGACTCGTCGGGCGTCCTGCGCTACGTTCGCGTCGAGTATCCCGGGTTCCGTTTCAGCGCCACGAACGAGCTCAATGCGCTCGCACTGCAGGGCGTCGGGAACCGGACCGTGATCGACTACGTGCAGGTCCACGGCGGCCTCGATGACGGCATCGAAATGTTCGGTGGCACCGTCAACGTTCGGCACATCGTGTCCACGGCCAACCAGGACGACTCGTTCGACTGGGTGGAATCGTGGAGTGGCGCGGCGCAGTTCATCCTCGTCCAGGCGGACTCGCTGGACGGCGACAAGGGCATTGAAGCCGACAACACCAACACCAGCTTCGACGCCCTGCCGCGGGCCATGCCCACGGTGTGTAACGTCACGCTCGTCGGCAAGGC
>JACMLI010000344.1 GCA_014379705.1 Gemmatimonadaceae bacterium | reverse complement strand
GCCCGACGGGCGCACCGCCGTGGCGGTGCACTGGGACGGGGAATGCCTCGGGGATCTCGTGCTGCGCGTGCCGGGACTGCACAACGTGCGCAACGCCCTCGCCGCGGTGTCGGCGGGGCTCGCGTTAGGCGCCACGCTCGAGGCCATGCGTCCCGGACTCGAGGCGTTCACCGGGGTGGAGCGCCGTTTCCAGCGCCTCGGGAGCTCCGCCGGGGTCGACGTGGTCGATGACTACGCCCATCACCCGACCGAGGTGACCGCCACGCTCGATGCGGCCCGCACCGCTTTTCCGGGACGCCCGATCGTGGCCGCCTTCCAGCCACACCTGTTCTCGCGCACACGCGACTTCGCCGTGGCGTTTGCCGACGCGCTCGCGGCGGCCGACGCCTGCTACCTCGCCGACATCTATCCGTCGAGAGAGCAGCCCATCCCCGGGGTGACGTCGCAGCTCATCGCTGATGCGATGGCGCGGCGCGGGCGCGCTCCCGTATGGCAGGGCGCGCGCTCGGCGCTCGCTGGCGTCCTGGCGGATGCGGTGCGTGCGGGCGACGTGGTCCTCACGATGGGGGCTGGCGACATCACCCGCACCGGCCCCGAACTCCTCGCGCGCCTAACGACACGGCCCGGGGCATGACCGCTCCTCCTCCCGCTGCGGCGGAGGCGCCCTCCCGGGGGCCGCGCTGGGGGCGCCGCATCACCGCCGTGCTCGTCGTCCTCGCCGTCCTCGCCGTGTTCACTGTTCCGTGGTGGGGACGACCGCTGGCGTTCTTTCGCCTCCAGGACGTTGAGGTGCGGGGCACGCGCTTCGCGCGGGCCTCCGACATCGCGGCACGCCTCGAGGTGGACACGATGACCTCCATCTGGATTTCGCTCGACACCCTGAAGGCGCGGGTGGAGAGCCACCCGCAGGTGCGGTCGGCGCGCATCCGGCGCTGGCTCCCCAGCAAGCTGGTGGTGGAAATCATGGAAAACGAACCAATCGCCCTCGTGCCGGGGACGCGCGGCATGCGTGCGTACGAGGAGTCGGGGCGCGTGCTGCCCCTCGACCTCGCACGAGTCCCCACCGACCTGCCCATTGTCGAGCGTCCCGACACAGCGGTCTTTCGCCTCCTCTCGGACCTCAAGGCCGACCATCCGGGCATGTACTCCCAGATTTCCGAAGTGCGATTCGTTGGCAAGGACCAACTGCGACTGATGCTCCTCGACGTACCAGTTCTCGCGCTTCGTGGCCTCCTCGCAGACCGGATGGAGGAGCTATCTTCCGTGCAGCGCGACCTTGCAAGGAAGCAGATCGTGCCCGCCGAGCTGGACCTCCGCTTCAAGGACCAAGTCATCGTCCGCCTCCCATGATTGCCGAACGACTCGTCGCCGGGCTCGATATCGGGTCGGCCAAGACTACCGCGATCATCGGGGAAGTCGTGGGCGACTTGCCGCGCCGCCCGGGCATCAAGGTGCTCGGCCTGGGCCAGGCGCGCACAACCGGGTTACGTCGAGGTGTCGTATCTGACATCGAAGAGACGACCCAGTCCATCAAGAAGGCGCTCGGCGACGCGGAGCAGATGGCGGGCGCGAAGGTCGAGGCCTGCTACGTGGGGATCACCGGCGAGCACGTGCAGGCGATGACGTCGAAGGGCATCGTCGCGGTATCTGGTGAGGAGATCAGCAAGGCCGACGTGGATCGCGCCAATGCCGTTGCGCGCGCGCAGGCTATTCCCCCGGATCGCGAGTTACTGCACGCAATTCCGCAGGGCTACTCGGTCGACAAGCACGTCGGCGTGCGCGACCCGGTGGGCATGCTCGGCACGCGGCTCGAGACCGAGATGTACCTCGTCTCGATCGGCCAGTCGCCGGCGAGCAACCTTCGCAAGGCTGTCGAGCGCGCCGGCTATCGGGTTGCGGAGTTCGTGGTGAAGCCGCTGGCCAGCTCGCTTGCGGTGCTGACCGACGACGAGCGCGAGCTTGGCGTGGCGGTGATCGAGATGGGCGCGGGGACGACCGACGTGGCCGTCTTCCACGAGGCCAAGATCCGTCACCTGGGCACGATCTCCCTCGGCGGCAACAACGTTACGAGCGACATCGTGCACGGGCTGGGGCTCACCCAGGTGGACGCCGAGCGGATCAAGGAGCGGTATGGATGTGCGTACGAGCCGCTGGTGGATCCGACCGAGGTGATCTCGCTCCCCGGAACGGCGGCGCAGGGTGACCGTCAGATTCCGCGCGAATTGCTGGCGCACATCATTCACCAGCGGGTGGATGAGATCTTCGATCACGTGATCCGTGAGATCGAACTGGCGGGATTCTCCGGTCGTTTGAGCGCGGGGATCGTGCTGACGGGTGGTGTGGCGGCGCACCCAGGGGTCGGAGAGCTCGCGGCGGAGGTGTTCGGGACGGGGGTGCGGGTGGGGGTGCCGTCGGAGCAGCTGACGGGCCTCGCCGACGCCGTGGAAGCGCCTCGGTATTCGACGGCGGTGGGGCTTACGTTGTACGCCGCCAACCGCATGGCGTTGGGGACGGCGGCGTCGGGAATTCGTCGCATGCCGATCAGTGCACCCAATGTGGACAAGTTGGCGCAGCGCGTGAAAACGTGGTTGCAGGACTTCTTTTGAGCTCCGTGAGCTCCGTTTGAGCAAGGTTCAAGAGCTTTCAATACGGAGGACACGGAGGTCATGGAGGTCACGTCGGGTTAGTCAACATCAGTAATTTGGCGCGACAGGAGGTACACGTTTCCTGGCTCGGATCCTCCTTCGTGTACTCCGTGTCCTCCGTGTTGAAGGCTCTTGAACTTGTTTCCTGGCACGGCGCGATCGTTAGGCACATCAAAAAGCTGATATTCTCGCAGGCCAATGTGGACAAGCGGCGCTCTCACGAATGGGGCGCCGCTTTTTGCACGCTTGCCCGGAAGTGTCGTGCGCTTGTCTTCAGTCACACGTACCTTCTGCCGATGTTCGCGTTATATTCTGCGCGTTCGTCGGACCCGTCGTTCGCCGTTCGTGTGGCGGCGGCGTCGCTCGTTTCCCGTTCGACCTCACGTCCATCGCAAGCTCGTTTCCCGCAGACAGGGGAGTGCCGCGCGCAATGATTTTCGAATTCGAGGAGAACGCGAGCCAGAACGCCCGCATGAAGGTGGTGGGTGTCGGCGGTGGCGGCGGCAACGCGGTGAACCGGATGATCGACGAGCGACTGGAGGGCGTGGAGTTCATCTCGATCAACACGGATGCGCAGACGCTCCTTTCGTCGAAGTCGGACGTGAAGATCCAGATCGGGAAGAAGCTGACACGCGGGCTCGGGGCCGGCGCGCGGCCGGAGATCGGTCGACAGGCGATCGAGGAGAACCGCGACGAAGTGCAGCGCTCGCTGACCAACGCCGACCTGGTCTTCGTGACGTGCGGTATGGGGGGTGGCACTGGCACCGGTGCGGCGCCGATCGTGTGCGAGCTCGCCAAGGCCGTCGGCGCCCTCACCGTGGGCATCGTGACCAAGCCGTTCCTCTTCGAGGGACGCAAGCGCATGCGGCAGGCCGAGATGGGGATCAACGACATGCGCACGCATGTCGACACGATGATCGTCGTACCTAACGAGCGACTCCTCGCGGTGGTCGGCAAGGGCATCCCGTTCCAGGACGCCCTCAAGAAGGCTGACGAGGTCCTCCTTCACGCCACGCAGGGCATCTCCACGCTGATCTCGCGCACCGGCCTCGTGAACGTCGACTTCGCCGACGTGCGCACGGTCATGCAGAACGGCGGCTCCGCCCTCATGGGCACGGGCATCGGTCGTGGTGACAACCGGGCGATGGAAGCTGCGCAACAGGCGATCTCCTCGCCCCTGCTCGACAACATCTCGATCGCCGGGTCCTCGGGCGTGCTGCTGAACATCACCGGCGGTGGCGACCTGACCCTCGGCGAAGTGACGCAGATCTCGGAGATTGTGCACGAGGCCGCAGGGGATGACGCCGAGATCATCTTCGGTGCGGTACACGAGCCTGCCATGCTCGGGGAAATTCGGGTTACGGTAATCGCCACCGGATTCGACCGCGCGCTTGGCCACTCCACCACGACGCATCACGCGATGCCGGGCACGATGAACACCGCGCGCACCGTCATCCCGATCAACACGGGGCGTCCCTCGATCCAGGCCCCCCCGCCGCGTCCGACGCCGATCGCCAAGCCGGCGGCTCCGGACCCGAATCGCCGGTTCATGCCACAGGGCCAGAGTCCCACCCCCCCCTCGCCGACTGCGAAGGCGCCAGAGCAGATTCAGGATCTCGACATCCCGACGTTCATCCGGAGGCAGATGGATTGACGCGACCGTTGGGTCGTGCCTTGGGTTTCATCACAGTGGCGCTCCTTGCAGGGGGCGCCATTGCCGTCATGCGCCCACTCCCCGAGCGAAAGCCGGGCGAAATCCTGTCCGGGCCTCGCGTCCCCGCGTGGGTCGAGCGCATCGACACGTTAGGCAGCGGCGAGACGATCACCGCCCTCCTCGAACGCATCGGCCTCTCCGGCGCGGAAGCGCGTGACGCGCTGAACGCCGCGGTCGGGGGGATGGACCCGCGACGCCTGCGTGCCGGCATGAAGATCACGCTCGGCGCCCCGGAGACCGACACCGTGCCGTCGCAGATCGTGCTCCACCTCGCGGTGGACCGCATGCTGCGCCTCACGCGCACCGATTCGGGATGGGTCGGGAAGGAAGAGAGGCTGCCCTGGACCACGGACACGCTCGTCGTGGGGGGTACAGTCGGGGCCAACCTGTACGAGGCGTTCGATCGCGGCGCCGTGCGATTGCCACCGGCGGCGCGCTCCGAACTCGCGTGGGACGTCGCCGACGTGTTCGAGTACCGCCTCGACATGAGCCGCGACTTGCAGGAAGGGGACGCGTTCCTCGTCCTGATCGAACGCCAGCAGACAACGACCGGCGTCGTGCGCGTGGGCAACGTGCTCGCGGTGGACTACACCACGAGCGGGCGTCGACTCCGCGTGATCCGGTTGCCGGCCAGTGGGGGTCGCCCGCGCTACTTCGATGAGGACGGGCGCAGCATGCAGGCGATGTTCCTGCGCGCGCCCCTCGAGTTTCGCCGCATCTCGTCGGTCTTCGGCCTCCGGAAGCACCCGATCCTCGGTGTGGTGCGTCGCCACCGCGGGACCGACTATGCCGCCTCGTCAGGCACTCCGGTGCGCTCGGTCGGCGAAGGCGTGGTCGTCACCGCGGCGCGCATGAGCGGGTTCGGGAATGTCATCGACGTGCGTCATCCCAATGGCTTCGTAAGTCGCTACGGACATCTCCGCGGGTTCGCGTCGGGCATCCACCGCGGAAGTCGCGTCGGCATCGGGCAAACGATCGGGTATGTGGGCATGACGGGCCTTGCAACGGCGCCGCACCTGCACTTCGAGGTGCTCGTGCGCGGGGTGCAGCAGAATCCTCGCGTTGCCTTGGCCTCGGCGTCCGGGGAGCCCCTCGCTCCGTCAGAACGTCCGGTGTTCGACCGGGCGAAGGCGCTCGCGCTGGCGCTGCTCGATCAGCATTCACAAGGCGGCCCAATCGTCGCGCCAGATTCAGTGTCGAGGTGATGTCGGTTGCCGGGTAGTCGGGTAGCTGGGCGCCTTGTTTGAGGGCGGCAAGGCCTTCCCATCCGACCGCCCGACCACCCCACCACCCGACCAGTGTGCACAAGGGCTCGCGTGAATTCGCGCAGTCAGAGAACTTGTGGTCCCTGTACGTCGACCTGACCGCCCATCCTGCGCCTCGCCCCTCGTGACCAACGCTGAGACCGGCGTGGCGCGTACACTGCGCACATGATCTTCTGGTTGCTCGCTATCGCCGTCGGCGCCATAGGCGCGTATCTCGCCTACCCTCGGGCCTTGGCCGGCGCTCGAGGCGAGCGCAGCGCTGCGATGCTTCGCGCCATCGGCCTGGCCACCGCGGCTGCGCTCGGGCTCAACGTGATCCTCGGGACCGCCAGGGCCGCCAAGCCGCTGGTGGCGCTCGACGTGT
>JACMLI010000343.1 GCA_014379705.1 Gemmatimonadaceae bacterium | reverse complement strand
TGGCGTGGCGCCGGCACCTCGAGCCGCGCGAGTCCGCTGCCGGCGAGCACGCACATGGTCAAAGTGAACGGCAGGAGCAGGCGAAAGTACGGATGATAGATCGGCGCCATCACGAACCAGAGCAACACCACGCCGCCCAGGAGCCACGACGCGCCATCCATGCCTCGCTGCCAGGATCGCCAGAGCGCCAGGAGCGCGAGGGCCACGGCCGATCCCGCCGACCCGACGAGCAGCGCCGCGACACAACCGACTGGCAGCAGCCACGCGGGGAAGCTGGTCGCGGTGCGCAACGCCACGAGTTGCGCCGCGGCGATTGCCAGTGGTATCGACGCGCGACTCCACGGACCCTCGAGGTAGGCCTGTTGCTGCACCTGGCGCCAGAAATTGCCGAACCAGTCCAGGCCCAGCATCGTCGCGAAGTACGCGGCCCACCCACTGCTGCCGGCGGCCTGCGACTGGATGTAGAGCATCCATGGGAGGTAACAGAGGCCCGCCACCACGCTCATCACCAGCCACTGCCGGATGGCCTGCCGCAACCAGGCGTTGTCCGCATGCTGAATCCGCCACCGAGCGACGATCACCATGGCCCCGACCACGAGGGCGAACCAGCCGTGGTACTTCGTGTTCCAGGCGATGCCAACGAGGACGCCGGCGAGGACCGCCGAGCCGCGCGTGCCGCGCTCGAGGGCCACCAGCACGCCGCCTAACGCCACCAGGAAGGCGAGGGCGAACGTCACGTCGGTGAGGGCGCTGCGCGACATGAGCACGTGGAACTCGCTCAGCGCGATGAGCCACGCCGTCGCCGCGGCCGCGACCGGACCGAACCAGCGCCGCGCCAGCGCCCAGACCACCGGGATCGTGAGCGTCCCCATCACGACGTTCACCACGAACGGGCTTCGCTCCGGCTGCAGCCCGAGCAGGTTCGCGAGTGCCACGAGCGAGAAGTACACCGGGGGCGAGAACTTCTGCTGCTCCGGGAAGAATCGTCGGGGCTGTGAGGGATCCGCCGTGCCCAGGCCCGTGAAGGCGTAAACCCCCTCGTCGAAGTGCGTGAGCCCGGTGTCGCCCAGGTGCCACGACCGCAGGGCGAGCCCGGCGCCCACTGCGAGGGCGAGCAGCACGACCTCGAGCACCCCAATCGGGGCGCCCGGTCCTGTGGTAGATGGTGCTGCCCCCCGTTCGCTCATCAATGCCTTGTGCGTATCTTGTTTCGTCACGACTACTTGCGCGATCGGCCCGTAACCCAAGCCGGTAGAATCTATCAGGCGGTGGCGCATGCCTCCCGCCGGCCAACCCTCCGACCTCTGCAGGATTCGGTCCTCCTGAGCACCCCTGCGAGACTCGCCTTCGACCGTCCGTCGGCGCCGCGACGCCCGGGTCGATCCGCGACGGTGCCGGGAGCCGCGCGATGATCGCCGTTGCGATCGCGGGGGTCGCCACCCATCTCGGGGTCCTCGCACTCTGGCTCGTGACGTCGGGTGCCCTCGTGGGACTGGGCGGATTGCTGCTTCGGATGTGGGGCATCGCGCCCCGATCGTGGCGTGACCTCTCCCTGGCTTTCTGGCTCGGCATCGGAGTGACGATCGGGCTGCTCCAGGTGTGGCATCTCCTCCTCCCCGTCGGCAACGGTGTCGCGCTGGCGCTGATAGCCCTGGGTGTGGCAGGCTGCGTGCTGATGCGAGAGGACTTGCGGTCGCTCGTGCGCGTCGCCGACCCCCGCGTTGCCCTCGTCACCGCGATCGTTGTGCTCTGGATCGCGAATCGTGCGCTCGGACCGGTGACGTTGTCCGACACGGGGATGTACCACCAGCCAACTGTCGCCTGGACGCGTTCGTTCGCGATCATCCCGGGGCTCGGGAACTTGCACGGGCGTCTCGCCTTCAACTCGACGGCGCTCCTGTTCGCAACGCCGTTCGACGTCGGTTGGCTGAATGGCATGGCCGTGCACCTCGTCATCGGGCTCCTGCTCGCTGCCCTCGTGGTCGAAGGCGCGTGCGCGTGGGTCTCCGCGCGTCACACCGATCGTCCACGGGCGTTCGACATCTTCGCGCTCGCAATCCTCCCCAACGTGTTGCACGGGGCGCTGCGCCCCGAGGTGAGGTCGCTCTCCACCGACGCCGCCGTCGGCGCGCTTCTCCTGGTGGCGATGCGCGAACTCTTCGACCAGCTGGCGCATCCCGCCGCCTCGCGTGTCGACCGCGCGCGTCGGGGGGCAGCGCTTCTGTTCATCTTCACGCTCGCCGTGACCGTGAAGCTCAGCGCAGCCGTGGTCGCGTTTGTGGGCGTCGTGGTCATTGTTGCGTTTGCCCTGCACCCCCGGGTGCCTGGCGACGCACCCACGTGGCGACAACTCACGCCCTGGGCCGCCCCGGCAGTGGTGCTCTTTGGAACGTGGATCGCGCGCGGCGCGATTCTCAGCGGGTACCCGCTCTATCCCTCGTCCGTTGCCCCGCTCCCCGTGGACTGGCGCGTCCCTTTGGAGCAGGCGCTCGGCGAGGCGGGTTGGGTGACGATGAGTGCGAGGAGCCTGAACTCCAACGCGATCTTCCCCGGCGTGTCGTGGATCGTCCCGTGGTTCCGGGGGATCGTGGTGCGCGGGGACCCCTTCGTGCAGGTGACGGTTCCCGCGCTGCTCACCCTTGCCTTCGTGGTCCTCCGCGCCAGCGCGAGGCAGCGTGCAGCTGAACCTTCGGGAGGTTTCGCGCCCTCATGGCGCCTTGCCTTGATTCCGCTCGGCGCCGGTTTCGTGTTCTGGACGTTGAGTGCGCCCCACCCGCGAATGGCGCAGGCGATCCTGTGGAGTGCGGCGGCGCTGGCAATGGGCGATTGGGCCCTCCACACGGCGCGCCTGGCGCCCACGGCGGCGCAGCGCATCGGGCGCGTGGTGGTCCTTGTCACGGGACTGCTCGTAGTCAAGCAGGCGGTGGGTGCCATGTTACGCGCCGATCCGGGGAGCCGGGCCAGCGACGGAGCAGGCGCGCTTTTCACGCGGCCCGAGGGCGCCCAGTGGATGGCGCCGTTGCCCGAGCCTTCGCTCACCAGCGTCGCGATCGTCGGCGGCCCGACCCTCATGCGCCCGACGGAGGACAACCTGTGCTGGAACACCGCGCAGCTGTGCACCCCGCATCCCTCGAGCACGTTGCGGCTGCGTGACACGACGGCGGCTCCGGGCGACTGGCAGCGTGGCTTCAGCTCGGTCGACGGCCGGTGGGATCCCGAGCGGTGGCCCAACCCATGGACGCCGTTCCTCGCGTGGTGGCGGTGCGTGCGCGCGGCGGATGACCACAGCGGGGCGACGGAACGCGCATGCCTGCGAAGCGTGCAGGGAAGCGGGCGAGCCGGGCGGGAGGAGCCCGGCGCCTAACGAATGGCGCGGGCGAGCGCCGCGCGGAGCTCCGGCAGCACGGCCTGCTGCCATGCCGACCTCGCTTCGTCCTTCACCTCCGCGCGGTCGACGCGCCAGCGATAGGCCTCCTCGACGCCGTCTCCATTCCTGATGTAGTGCGCGGAGTCGGTGACGAGGGACTTCATCGGGCCGCGGGAGACCGGGTCGGTCGGTGCCGTGTTGATCCCCCCGCTCACCTCGGACACGACGGGACTGCCGGTGCCCGCCGGGCCAGCGGCGATGAGGCGGAGCCAGGACTCGCCGGGGATGAACGCGCTGTAGAAGCGGTACGCGATCGCGAGGACACACAGCGACCCGATCACGATGGGAAGTGCGGACAAACGAGCCTCTCTTGAAGGAAAGGCGA
>JACMLI010000041.1 GCA_014379705.1 Gemmatimonadaceae bacterium | reverse complement strand
GCGCACCACCAGATCGCCTTCCGTCGCCGTGAACTGCGACGCGTGGGCGTAACGCGATACGAGACCGTTGCCGTGGTCGATCTCGATCATTTTACCATACTGAGGGTGCCAGCCCGTCATGACGACCTTGCCGCTGGCCGCGGCAACGATGGGCGTGCCCGCTGGCGCCGGGAAGTCGAGTCCATCGTGGACGCTGCCCTGGCCGGTGATCGGGTCGATCCGATAACCGAAGTTGGACGAATGCCAGCCGTCGACGATCGGCTTCAGCGACGGCAGGAAATTGCGATTCGCCGAGGTCTGGACGAGCAGCGCTTCGAGCACGCCGAGCTCGTCGCTTCGCGTCTCCACAGCGCGCGCCAGCTTGTCCACGAGCGCGGTGAATTCCCCGACCGAAAGGTTGCGCGCGGTCCCCGACGAGACCGGCCCGCCGGTGCCAGGCACGACGCCCGGCTGGAACGATGGCAGCTCCTGGGGCTTGAGGCCGGCGACTTTCGCGAGGCGCTCGCCCAATCCGTCGAGACGCATCATCTGCGCCTGGAGCTCGCCCAGGCGGACGGCCATCGCGTTCAGGTGGCCGTGGACCTTCTCCTGCGTCCGGCGCGCCTCCTCACGCTGGTCGGCGAGCACGATGGTCTGCAGCCACGGGTGCTGGACGGCCGCCGCCCAGCGCAGCGTCGCAAAATTGAAGAGAAGCGTGAACACGACGAAGAGGACCACGAGCATCAGCGCGCTCGCGGTCCAGTGACGCCAGTCCACCGTGATGGTCCGAGCCCGCGCAGTGGCGTCGCTCACCAGGATGATGTTCAATGCCTGTCCCCCCTCCGTCCGAACAAGCCCATCCGGATGTCCCGGTCGAGCCCCCTCACGCCCCTCAATCGCATCCTCGACGCCGACCCGCAACTCAAGTCCTGGAACGCGCGCCGGGTGCACGAGGACGCCCTCGTCAGGACCGTTCGTGGCGCGCTGCCTCGTCCGGTTGCGGAACGCGTCCACGTCGCCGATGGCGAGGGCAGCCGCCTCGAACTCACGACCTCGGCGGGCGCCATTGCCAGCGTTGTTCGCCACAACACCGCCGTGATCCTGGAGGCGCTCCGACGGGATGGGTGGCAATTTAGCGGAATCGGCGTGCGTGTGCAACCACAATCCATGCCAACGTCATTATCAAAAAACGTTCCGCGTCAATGGGATAGCGCCAGTCGACGGCCCATTGAAGCGTTGTATGCAAACCTTGCGCCCGGTCCGCTCAAGGTTTCGCTGGGTCGGTTGCTGAGAAACCGCTGACCGCCACAGCCACCTTCGGCGCGGCGCGACCGGTATCAGAGCAATGGGGCGAGGACGGGCGCCAGGATGCGCTCCGCCGCGAAGAACAGCAGCACGGCCACGAGCACGATCAACGCGAACTTCCCCACCTTGCCCACGAACACGAGGTAGCGGCGGTCGCGCTTGAAAAGGTAGAGCACCAGCGCCACGCCGATCGTCGCCAGCGAAAGGAACAGCAGCAGGCGCACGATCACCATCGGGTGTCGCGCTAGGCGGGCTTCAACTGCCAGTTCTGGAAAGCGAGCGGGGGCTCCACGCGTCCTTCGAACGTGACGATCTCGAAAGCCTCGGGACGGGCGAGCAGCGCGCGGGCCAGCAGGTTGTTGAGCGCGTGCCCCGACTTGAACGCCGCGTACTCGCCGATCAGCGGGTGACCCAGGAGATAGAGGTCGCCGATCGCGTCGAGCACCTTGTGCTTCACGAACTCGTTCTCGTAGCGCAGCCCTTCGGTGTTGAGGACGCGGGTCTCGTCGAGCACGATCGCATTCTGCAGGCTGCCGCCAAGTGCCAAGCCCGCGGCGCGCAAAGCCTCGACGTCCTGCATGAAGCCGAACGTACGGGCGCGCGCGACCTCCTTCACGTACGAATGCTCGGCGAAGTCGATGACGACATGGCGGTTTTCCGACCCGAAGACAGGGTGCGGAAAGTCGATCGTGAAGTCGAGCCGGAAGCCGTCGTGCGGCGTGAACCGTGCCCATTTGTCGCCGTCGCGGACGTCCACGGGCGAGACGATGCGCACGAAGCGCTTCGCCGCCGGCTGCTCGACGATGCCCGCGGACTGCAGCAGGTAGACGAACGGACCGGCGCTGCCATCCATGATCGGCACTTCAGGACCGGCGATGTCGACGCGCAGGTTGTCCACGCCCAGTCCGCACAGCGCGGACATCAGGTGCTCGACGGTGGAGACGCTCGCCTCGCCCACCCTTAACGTCGACGAGAGGCGGGTGTCGCCGACGTGGTCGGCCCGGGCGGGGATCTCGACCGGGTGCGCGAGGTCGGTGCGGCGAAAAACGATGCCGCTGTCGACGGGCGCCGGATGGAGCGCGAGCTCCACTCGGGCGCCGGTGTGCAGGCCAACGCCCTTGGTCGAGATCGCCTTGCGGAGCGTTCGCTGCTTAAGCATGGGAAGCGCCGGAGGTTAGCACACCATGGCGGCCGGCGATGGCTCTCGCGGGCCGCCTCCGCGGGGCGTCGAGGCGTCGTCGTCGCATCGTTGCGGCGCCCGCAATCGGACTGGCCGTGACGCTCCCGGGCCTGCGCGAGCGCGCGAAAGCGGTCGCAGGCAACGGTCGTGGCGGC
>JACMLI010000040.1 GCA_014379705.1 Gemmatimonadaceae bacterium | reverse complement strand
GGCCCAGGCGCTGCGCCAGGGCGTCGAGTCGCGTCGAGTCGGCCCCCGTGGCGCCGGCGAGCTTCGTGCGCAGGGCGCCAGTTGCTGCCGCCAGTTTGGCCTGCACGTCCTGCACCTCGAGCAGGAATGCCTCGCGGGCGCGATGGTCGGCCACGGTCTCCATCATCGTCGGATCCCCACGCACCTCGAACGTCCGCGTGCGGCGCGTGCCATCCACGTCCATGGTCACGGTGTACACGCCGGGCGACACGTAGAACCCGCGCGGTCCGATGTTGTGTGCCGGGATCGGCAGCGCTACGCGCGCCGGGTTGCGTCCGCCGCCCATGGTCTCCGGCGAAGGACCTTCCTCGCCGCCGGCGCGGGCGGACCCGGCGAGCGTCGCGGGGGCGTACCGCAAGTCCCAGTTGATGCGGTGCAGCGTGCCGGCCGTCATCGGGCCGTTCAGCTCGCGCACGACGCGGCCGGCCGTGTTGGTCACGGTGAACCTCACCGCCTGCGCTGGCGTGGCGAGGTGATAGCTGAACGTGGCGCCCTCGGCGGGATTCTCGGCGGCATAGATGCCGTGCGCCATCGTCGACACGTCGGCCCAGTAGTTCACGATCGTCGCGCGACGCACACCAAAGAGGTGCGCGCGATCCGCGGCCACCGTCGGCGTCCACTCGGCGATCGGGGACGCATCGTCGAGGATCCAGATGCTCCTTCCGTGCGTGCCCAGCACGAGGTCCTTCGTGCGCGGATGCACGATCATGTCGTCGTAGCGCGTCGTCGGGAGGTTGGCGGCGAGGCGCGTCCATGTGCCCCCGCCATCGGTCGTGAAGTAGACAAACCGCTCGGTACCGGCGAAGAGCACCTGGGCCTTCCCGGGGTACGGCGTGATGCTCCGGACCGGGGCATCGGGGGCGAGTCCGGTCGTCGCGGCCTTCCACGTGCGGCCGAAGTCCGTCGTCTGGAAGATGTAGGGCGCCATGTCCCCCGACCGGTGGCGGTCGAAGGTGACCCAGGCGGTGCCACGCGCACCATTCGAGGCGATGAGACGATCGACAAAGCTGCCATTCGGCACGCCTGTGATCCCACCACTCAACTCCTTCCACGACTTCCCTCCATCCTGCGAGACCTGCACGTTGCCGTCGTCCGTGCCCACCCACAGCACCAGCGGATCGATCGGCGATTCTGCCATCGTCGTGATCTCGCTGAAGTTCGATTCCCCATCGTTGCGCGAGAGCCGGATGTCGGTATTGAGCACGCCGGCCATGCGCAGCGTGTCGCGATTCACCTGGCGCGTGAGGTCGGCGGTTGCGGTCCACGTGGAGCCATAGTCGCGCGAGATGAGGAGCTTGTTCGCGCCGAGGTACAGCGTGCCTGCCGTGTGCGTCGAGGCGACAATGGGAGCCGTCCAGTCATAACGATACGTCTCGCCGGCCGGTGCCACGGGCTGGATCTCGAAGCGATCACCCGTCTCGGCGTCCACGCGCGTGATGTTCCCACCGCTCGACGTGGAGTACACATAGCGATGGCCGCGCTTGTCCACGGCGTGACCCGTGCCGTCGCTGAAGCCGATCTGCTTCCAGTCCGAGTTGAGGATGCCGAGCCAGTGCGTCGTGGCGCTCGGCCCCATCCACGAATGCGCGTCCTGGAGCCCACCATACACCCAGTAAGGATCGCGATCGTCCACCGCGATGCGATAGAACTGGGCGATGGCAAAGTTGTTCAGACGGTTGTACGTGTACCCCAGGTCCCAGCTCTCGTGCAGCCCACCGTCGCCGCCCAGGAGGAGGTGACGCGAGTCGCGCGGATCGATCCACAGCACGTGGTGGTCATCCTTGAGGCCGAGGTCGTACGTCGGCGAGTTGGGCATCGTCTCGAACGTCGTGCCACCATCTTCGCTCTTGGCCGGCTGCACGCCGAGGAGCCACACGCGGCGGTCATTGTTCGGGTCGACGTACGGCTTGCTGTAGTACATCGGTCGCGGGTTCGTGCGACTCGCCAGCCGCCACGTCGCGCCGGCGTCTTCGGATCGGTAGGTGCCGCCTGCGCCCTGGTGCTCGACCGTGGCGATGATGACGCCGGGATTCGACGGTGCAATCGCGATGCCGATGCGCCCCTTGTCGCCCGCCGGGAGTCCGCCCTCGAGCTTGCGCCACGTCGTGCCGCCATCGGTGGACTTCCAGAGCGCACTTCCCGGCCCGCCGCCATTGAACCCGAAGCCGGAACGGAGGCGCTGGTAGGTGGCCGCAAAGAGCACGTTCGGGTCACGCGGGTCCATCACGATCTCCGTCGCGCCGGTCAGCGAGTCCACGGTGAGCACCCGGGTCCACGTGCGACCCGCGTCCGTCGTCTTGAAGACGCCGCGTTCGACCGTGGGCTTCCACAGGTTGCCTACCACCGCGACCCAGGCGATCCCTCCGTCCGTGGGATGCAGCAGCACGCGCCCGATGCTTCCCGATTCCTTGAGGCCCAAGAACGACCAAGTCGTACCAGCGTCCGTGGAGCGATACACGCCCCCACCCCACGACGAACTCTGGCGATTGTTCTGCTCACCGGTACCAGCCCACAGGATCTGCGAGTTGCCGGCGAAGATCGCGATGTCGCCGAACGTGTTGTCGGGCTGTCCGTCAAAGATCGGGGCCCACGTCGTTCCCTTGTTCGTCGTCTTCCAGATGCCTCCCGCCGCCGCGCCGATGTAGATGGTGTAGGGATCCCTGGGGTCGACCTCCACGTCCTGAATGCGACCGCCCATGACGGCCGGCCCGATCGAGCGGGCACGGAGGGCGTCGAAGGGAGAGGTCTGGGCGGCGAGCGGAAGGCTCGCGCCGAGGGTCAGCAGGCAGGCAAGGAGGGAACGACGCACGAAGGGGGCACCTGTGGGAGTGACCCCCGAATCTGCGCGCTGGTACAGGCGTCGAACAGGAGCCCGCGCCCCGTGGGCACGGGCGCGCGCCGCTACCGCCGCAAGCGGTACACCACAACTGTCTCCACGTCGTCCGCGTCGAGTTCGACCCCGGCCACGTAGTCGCGGCCGGCGTCCAACAACGAAAAGCGTGCGGGGAGCTCTACATCGGCGGCCCACGTACCGTCCTTCGCAAGGACAGACCACGTCGTGGGCTTCTCGGGAATCACGGTGCCGCGTCGTCCCGGCACGAAGCTCTCGAGCACGACGAAGGGTCCGACCCACAGTTCCCCCGTGGGCGAGGGCACGAAGCGCCCGAACGCGGAGCGCTTGTCGGCAAACTGCACCACCTGCGTCCAGCGCTTCACCTGCTCTGGCGGCTGCGCCTTGTTGGCGACGATGTAGCCACGCTTGAACTCTTCCTGATCGGCGCTTGTCACCCGTCCCGGATCGACGTCGCGCCGCGTCCTGGAGCTGAGTTTCCCGTGACGGTCGAAGCAATTGACTTCCCAGCGGATGGCGTAGCCCGAGCACACGCGTTCGCCCATGACTGCTGTGCGCGAGACGGCACCGAGGAACAGGGCCACCGATTGCCCGCCGCGCCTGACGCGCTCGAACACGGGGATCTGCGTGAACGCCGTCGCCTCGTTGCTGTTGAGGGCGCGGATGCCTAACGCCGCCATCGCCGTCACGTGGTCCGACGTCGTGTCGGTGAGCGGTTCCATCCCCTGCACGACGCCCGAGCCGTCGGAGAGCATGCCGGGCCACGAACTCACCCCGCGGGCCCCGAAGGTGGGACGCGTATACGAGCGCAGCAGCGTGCCGTCGGGCGTGTAGATCTGAAGGCGAGACTGGCGATCGTGCACGACCAGCGTATCAGCGCTGCGATGCATCAGGATGATGCCGTCGAACTCCCCGGGCCCAAGCCCCTTGCGCCCGATCGAGCGAACGAAGGCCCCGGCTGGGGAGAAGACGCGCAGGTCCGTGCTCCCCCCGTTGGCGATCACGACGCGCCCGTCGGCGACGCGCGCCACGCCCAGCACCTGCGCGAGTTCCGTCGGACCGGTGCCTTCGGCGCCGCCGACCTTGAACAAGGGCCTCGGCTCCACGGTCCAGCGCGCCTTGGCCCGGTCTTTCGCACCATACGCGATGATGCGCGCGCCCGCGCTGTCCGTGACCTGTTGTGCCCCCCCGGCGCGTGGCAACGATGCCTGCGCGATCGCAGCGGGAAGGACCAATGCGATGGGAACGAAATGCCTCACGACGGATCTCATCCTGATGTTGGCCAGGGGCGGAAGATGCATGCGGGTACGCTCGGGCGCCCCCCGACGTTGTTGCGGGCCGACCTTCCACACCTGTGGCCGAACTGAATGTCTCACATCGCTTACATCGGCACTGGCCTCCTCGGCAGTGCCTTCGTCGAGGCCGCCATCGGGCGTGGCGACCAGGTCACGGTCTGGAACCGTACGGCGAGCAAGGCCCATGCGCTCCAGGCGTTCGGCGCAGTGGTCGCGGCCACGCCCGCTGACGCCGTGCGGGGGGCCGTGCGTGTCCACCTCGTCCTCCCCGATGACGGGGTCGTCGAGCAGGTCATTGCGTCCCTGCGTCAGGCTCTGGCTCCGGGGGCCGTGATCGTCGACCACAGCACTACGCTTCCTGCGACCACCGCTGCGCGCTCCGCAAGGCTCAACGCCGAGGGCGTGAACTACCTGCATTGCCCGGTCTTCATCGGCCCCGCGGCGGCGCGGGAAGGGAAGGGCATCATCATGGTCGCGGGACGCCGTGACCTCTTCGAGCAGGTCCAGCCTGCCCTCGAGCGGCAAGCCGAGCGCGTCGAGTACCTGGGGGAACGCCCCGACCTCGCTGCCGTGTACAAGCTCTGTGGCAACGCGTTCATCGTCGGCATGAACGGACTCGTCGCCGACGTATTCAGCATCGCGTCCGGGGCGGGCGTCGCCAATCCCGATGCGCTCAAGTTGCTCGAGTTCTTCGACCCGCGTTCGATCACCGCGGTCCGGGGAAAGAAGATGGCGGCCCGCGACTATACCGCCACGTTCGAACTCTCGATGGCAAGGAAGGACGTCCGCCTCATGATCGAGACAGCAGGCGAACGGCCGCTGGCGATGCTGCCGGGGCTTGCGGCGCGCATCGACACGCTGTTGGCCGAGGGCCACGCGGCCGACGATCTCGCGGTGATCGCTCGTGATGCGTGACGGGCCGGTCGGGGTAAGCTTTCAGGGGGGTGTCCTCCCGACAGAAGCCCGACCGTACCGTCGTCCCGCGCCTACTCAGATGAAAGCACTTCGCCTTGTTGCCTTGTTGGTCGTTGCCGCCTGCGGCAAGCAGGCTGCCGCGCCCCAGACCACGGTCGAGTTCTCGCTCACGCAGGCGGGCGACTCCATCCCGTTGTACTTGGGGCAGGAGGCCAAGGTGGACGACGTGTATATGGTGCTGAGCGACGTCACCAACGAGTCGCGCTGCGCGCGCGGGGTGCAGTGCGTATGGGCTGGCGACGCGGTCGCGTCGATCACGGTGCATCCACCGTGCATCAAGCAGGGGTGCAAGGCGGCGTCGTTCAACCTGGCGCTGCACACGAACCTCGAGCCGCGAAGCGGCGAGGGGTGGGGCCACAAGGTGCAGCTCCTGGCCCTCCTTCCCGAGCCGGACATCAACCAGCCGATCGATCGCTCGAAGTACGTGGCGTGGGTGCGCGTGACGAAGTCGCAGTAGTCTGGGTGGAATAAACGCCACGGGGCTCCGGCCCCCGGCGTACAACCTGCCGGGGCATGCTTCGCCGGAGCGACGACCGGAATTCTGCACCCGTCCACCCCTCCGACGTAGCCCAGTCTGTCTCGCGCGTGTGGGGCATGGGTCGTAGCTTCGCCCGATGCCCGTTGTCACGACGAGCCTCCCGATGTCGGTCCCGCGCGCCACGCTCCTCGTGGCATCGCTGCTCGCGTGCAGCGGCCCATCGGCTGAGACGGTACGCCAGCCATCCCTTGCTCCCGGCGACGCGCCACCGGGCATGGTGTGGGTGCCGGGGGGCGAGTACCAGATGGGGGGAGACGATGCGCACGCCAGCGACGTCGAGCGCCCCGTCCACCGGGTGCGTGTGGATGGGTTCTTCCTGGATGCCCACACCGTCACCAACGCGCGCTTCGAAGAGTTTGTCCAGGCGACCGGATACGTGACCGTTGCCGAGCGAACCCCCGACGTCGAGGGGCTCATGGCGCAGCTCCCGCCCGGCACCGCGGCCCCCGATGCGGCGTTGCTCGTCCCGGGGTCGCTCGTGTTCACGCCCATTGCCACCGCCGTGGACCTGCGTGACTGGTCGCGATGGTGGTCGTGGGCCCCCGGCGCCGACTGGCGCCATCCCGAGGGACCGCAGAGTTCCATCGAAGGGAAACAGGATCATCCGGTCGTGCACGTCGCGTGGGAGGACGCCGTGGCCTGGGCCACATGGGCAGGTCGGCGGCTGCCCACGGAGGCCGAGTGGGAGTTTGCCGCGCGCGGGGGCGCGGAGCGGAGCCCGCACACATGGGGCGACGCGGCGCACGATCCGGCGCAGCCGCAGGCCCACATCTACGAGGGCACGTTCCCGGCGCATGCCGCCGCGCCGACACGCGTGGGGCGTTATCCGCCTAACGGCTACGGCCTCCACGACATGTCGGGCAACGTGTGGCAGTGGACGCTCGACTGGTACCGGCCGGATACCTACGCGGTCGACGATCGGCGCGGTGTCGTCGTCAATCCCACCGGCCCCGCCGCAAGCCTCGACCCGCGCACCGAGGGGCAGCCCGCGCGCGTGCTGCGTGGCGGGTCCTACCTGTGCAACGACGCGTATTGCCGCGGGTACCGTGTGAGTGCGCGGAGCCCCGGTGCCCCTGACTCGGGCACCTCGCACATCGGGTTTCGCACCGTGATGACGGTCGAGCAGTGGCGGGCACGGAAAGGGAGCCAGGGAGGCCCGGCATGAGCATTCCCGGTCGCGTGCGACGCATCGCCCTCCTCGCGCTGCTCACCGGGTGCGCGCGCACGGCCGTCGAGGAGCGCCCGCCTAACGTGATCGTCGTCCTCGTCGACGACCTGCGATGGGACGACCTCGGCATCGAGGGTCACCCCTTCGTGCAGACCCCCGCCATCGACCAGCTCGCCCGCGACGGCGCGCGCTTCCGCAACGCGTTCGCCACGACGCCCCTGTGCTCGCCGAGCCGGGCGGCAATCCTCACGGGGCAATACGTCCATACCAACGGCATCATCGACAACACCGAGCGCGACGCCACGAGCCATCAGCTGCCCACATTCGCCCGGCCCCTCGCCGCGGCGGGCTACCAGACCGGCTTCTTCGGCAAGTGGCACATGGGCAACGACGACACGCCGCGCCCCGGCTTCACGCGATGGGTGGCGATGAAGGGGCAGGGCGAGGCCAACGATCCGAAGCTCAACGTCGACGGCACGCGCATCGAGGAGAAGGGATACGTCACCGACCTCCTCACCGACCGTGTCGTCACGTTCATGGAGGAATCGAAGGGAAAGCCGTTCATGGTCTTCCTCGCGCACAAGGCCCTGCATCCCAACGTCATGCAGCGCGCCGACGGCAGCGTGGCGCCGGTGGTGGGACAGGGCGCCGGCTTCATTCCTGCCGTGCGCCATCGCGGGCGCTACGCGTCGGCGGTGGTGCCGCGCCGACCTAACGCGAGAGCCCCCGTAGTGCGCAAGCCGGCCCTGCTGCGCCCACTCCCCGGCGTCCCGCCGATCAACGAGGTGACGGGCACGCCCGACCAGGACGTGCGCGACCGGCTGGAGATGCTCCTCGCCGTCGATGAGAGCCTCGCCCGCATCATCCGCACGCTCGAGTCGATGGGCGAGTACGGTCGCACGATGATCATCCTCACCGGCGACCACGGCTACTTCTACGGGGAGCACCACCTCAACGAGGAACGGCGGCTTGCGTATGAAGAGACCGCCCGGATCCCATTGATTGTGCGGTACCCGCCGCTCATACCGGCCGGCGTCACGCCCACGCAGATGGTGCAGACCATCGACCTCGCTCCCACGATCCTCGACCTCGCGCAGGTCAAGGACACCGTGTCCCGGCACGGCGCCTCATTGCTTCCACTGCTGCGTGGGACCGACGTCCCGTGGCGCCGCTCCGTGCTCATCGAGTACTACAGCGACAGGGTTTTCCCGCGCATGCAGAACATGGGGTATCAGGCAGTCCGCACGGAGCGCTACAAGTACATCCACTACCTCGAGCTCCCGGGGATGGACGAGCTGTACGACCTGCAGGTGGATCCCTTCGAGCTCGACAACATCATTGCTACGCCTGCAGGTAGTGCGGTGCTGCCCACGGTGCAGGCGGAGCTGGCGCGACTTCAGTCCGCCACAGGGTACCATCCAACGCAGGCGCGCTGACAGGACGGAGGCACGCAGGACGAGGCGAGGCTCATGGCATCTCCACCTCGAGGAGGTCACGCCCGAGCACGACCGTCCCGGTGAAGTGTGCGCGTGCCGCGTCGAGCCACATGCTGTCGGTGATTTGCGAATCCTCTGGCGGGATCAGGTGGGAGAGGACCAACGTGCGCACGCCCGCCTCCTGTGCAATGCGTCCCGCGTCCTCGGCGGTCGTATGGTGCGACAGGATGCTTCGCCGCAGGTCGGCCGCGTTCGGGACGTTCGGCACGAGGCGCTCCACGCCGGCGGGAAGCATCGCCTCGTGAACGAGTACGTCCGCGCCCTTCGCGAGCGCGATCAGGGCGTCGGACCGTGTGGTGTCGCCGGAGATCACGATGCTGTGGTCCGGCGTGTCGAATCGATAGGCGAATGACGGCACCACGGGCGGGTGGTGAACCACCGCCGCCGTCACGGTGACTCCGTTCTCCCGCAGCACAACACCGCCCCGCGTGATGTCGTGTGGGTGAATGAGTGGCTGCAAGGGGATGCGTTGCTCGTCGATGATGCGCGTCCGGATGTCGGCGTGGTTCATCGCGAGGAACTGCGCGGTCATTCGCGAGAGCGGGGGCGGCCCCCACGTGTCCACGCGCGTGCGAAGACCGGCGGTCCATGCGAGCCAGAACAGGTTCCCGTAGTCGGCCGTGTGATCCGAATGTTGGTGCGTGATGAAGATGTGCCGCAGCGCGGGCAGGGGAACGCCCGCCAGCACGAGTTGACGCGCGACGCCATCGCCACAATCGATGACGTACGCCGCATCGTCCACGAGGATCACCTGCGACGCCGCGGCGCTTGCGCGGCGCGGGC
>JACMLI010000342.1 GCA_014379705.1 Gemmatimonadaceae bacterium | reverse complement strand
TACCCCCCAAGGCGCGACCCCGACACGTCGCGTGACACGCCCAGCGCGCTGGAGTCGCGGACCACGACCGACTGGCCCACGCGCGCCCGGTTCACGGCAAAGCGCGTGTAGTCGTAGTCCGCGGCCTCGCGGCGTCCCTCGCCGCCGAACGTGAGGCTCACGCGCGCCGTCGGGTCCCACGTCCAGTCCTGCTTGAGCGACCAGGCGTCCAGCGTGCGCCGGTCGCGGAACCCGGCCCGGACAAACGGTTGATTGCCGAAGAACTCCGCCTCCTGCCCGTCGCGACGCCATCCGAGGTCCGAGCGGGCGGCGAGCGTCGTGGAACGCAGGCGCGAATGCCATTGGGTGGCCACCGTGGCCCAGAGATAGTTGTTGCCATAGCGCCCCGACGCGGTCGTGTGGCCCTCGTCCACCTCGAACGTGAGCACGTCCTGCGCGACGAGCGCGTTCGCCGTGACGACATGCCGCGTGCCGAGCTGGTAGCGCACCTTGCCCAGCACGTCGTAGTAGGTGGGGTTCGGGGCCTCGTCCTCGTTGAGCAGCTTGAAGACGATGTCGAGATAGCCGCGCCGCGCCGAGACGAGCCACGCGCCCTTGCGATCGGCGAACGTTCCCTCCGTCCGCAGGCGAAGGTTCGACAGCGAAAGCCCGACGGCGGTGCGCGTGCGGCCTTCCGTGGGGACGGCAGAAGAGAGCAGCACGAGGCCACCGGACCGGTTGCCGTACGCCACGCCGAAGCCGCCCGTGTTCAGCTCGACGCCGCCGACCGCGTCCTGGTCGAGGATCGTCACGGCGCCGTCGAAGTCCTTCATGTGAAAGGGCTCGATGAGCTCCATGCCGTCGAGCATCACCAGCAACTCGTCGGGATGGCTGTTGCGCATCCGGAGCTGCGCCGAGAAGTCCGAGCCGGAAATGCCGGGGAGCCGGTTGAGCGTGCGGAAAAGATCTTCGGCGAGTTGGGGACGCGTGAGGAGTTCGTCGCGCGTGAGGACCTGCTGCGAGGGGGCCTGCTGGTCGAGGACCGCGTAGGAGCCGGGGGTGACGACGACCTGCGAGAGGCGCAGCTGCGACGGCCGCAGGGTGTACGTGCGTTGCACGACGTCCTGGCCCACCTGGACCGTGTCCACGCGCGACGCCTCGTACCCCAGGCGCAGCACCTGGACGAGGTAGCGTCCCGGGGAGAGACGAAGATGCGCCCACGTGCCATCGTCCCGCGTGAGCACGGCGCGTGCAAGCCCGAGCAGCAGCACGCGCGCGCGGGCCACCGGGGCGCCGCTTTCGTCGACCACGCGCCCGGCGATCGCCCCGCCACTGCTGGTCGGTTGCGCGGAAGCGAACGCCACGGGGAGCAGCCACGCGACGACGAACAGGAGGACGCGTCCGCGCGCATGCAGGCGGGAGGGCCTCAGGTGCCGATCACGCATGAGCGGAGAACCTCCCGGTCGGTACGACGTCGTTGAGTACCTGCGAAACGTAGCCCGGCTGGATGCGCACCGCGGGAGGGAGGCATTCGAGGGAGAGGCGAATGTCGAGGTGGGTCGGTACGGGGAGAGCCTAGGGGGGAGTCAATCTCCTCGACCCGCTGACCCCGACGCCACCGTGAGTATCGGGCGCAAGAATCGCGGTGGGCAGGCGCGTGAGCCGCAGCGAACCCGAGTACGGCACGGGTGCAGCCACCCGCTTTGAGTGGGACTGCCGAGGGGCACGGCGGATCCGTTCGTCGCGACCGGGAGATGCCGTGCGGTTCTCGGGGAGGTTCCCCTACATCCTCTGGAGGTACGGCGAGGTCAACGTGTTACGGGCCGCCCTCGCCAGTTGGAGCGAATGGGTGCATACTGCAGGCTCGGCCGCCGTTCCAATCGGTACGTTCGAGGCTTACCTCGAATCCCGAAGCCGTTCTTTCAGCGACCCACTCCATGAAGAGCCCCGAAGCCCAGCGGATCGCAGCGGCTCTGGTGCACAGGGTCGGGGAAGACGCTGATGCCGCACGGATGGCAGAGGAGATCGTCGCAACCTGGGATGCGATTGGCGCAGCCCTCTCCCCGATCCTCGGTCACCGCGGTGTTGCCGCGCTTTACGTGCGCAGCCTGCAGGTCACCTCCACCGTGTATCCGTGGCTGTCGAACAACCCACCTGCCTCCCTGGGGAGCATGGATCTCGAGTCGCTGAAGGCCATTCTCGCGCAGCAGGACAGCGTCACCTCCGCCGCGGCGGCTGGCGGGGCGCTCCTGCAGACGTTTCGCAACCTGCTTGTTACGCTGGTGGGACCCACGCTCGCCGAGCGACTCCTGCGCGCGGTTTGGGATACCTCACTGAGCGGCCCACCCGCGCAGGACCCTCACCATGACTGAACGCGTCAGCATCAACCGCCTGTCGACCGGCGTGCCGGGCCTGGACGACGTGCTCGGCGGTGGATTGCCGGAACTCTCGTTCAACCTCATCGCCGGCCCCCCGGGTTGCGGCAAGACGACCCTGTCGCTCCAGATGATGTTCGCGATGGCCACACCGGAACGCCCCGCGATCTTCCTGACCGTGCTCGGTGAACCACCGCTGAAGATGCTGCGCTACCAGCAGCAGTACGAGTTCTTCGACAGCGAAAAGATCAACCACTCCGTCCATTTCGTGAACCTGGCCGAGGAAGCCCTTGCCGGCGACCTGAGCAAGGTGTTGAGCCGGATCGTCACCGAGGTGGAGCAACACGCTCCCGCACTGGTCTTCGTGGACTCCTTCCGGTCGGTGGTGCTCGCGAACGAGACCAGTCAGAACGCCCACAACGAACTGCAACATTTCATGCAGGAGCTCGCCATGCTGATGACGAGCTGGGAGGCCACGACTTTCCTGATCGGCGAGTACTTCGTGGAGACCGAGGCCAACCCGGTGTTCACCGTGGCGGACGGCCTGTTCTGGCTGCGCCAGAGCGTGCAGCGCAACTCCATGGTGCGCAAACTGGAGATCCTGAAGATGCGCGGACAGGCGACGCTCCCCGGCCTCCATTCGTTCCGTATCGGGCCCACCGGCATCAAGGTCTTCGCCCCGGCACAGGTCGTCGTTCCGGAGGAGGGGGCCATGCCTCCCGCGCGAGGTTCCCGGCTTCAGCTGGGCGTACCACGACTCGACGAAATGCTCGGCGGCGGACTGCCGCGCGGATACTCGTTGCTCGTCGCCGGACCGTCGGGATCAGGCAAGAGCACCCTGGCTGCCGCCTTCCTGGCTGAGGGCATCCGGAATGGGGAGAACGGCGTCATTGCCGCGTTCGAGCAGCGTCCACACGACTCGCGCAATCCCAAGCTCGCCGAGCTGATCAGGAGCGGCCGCGTTGCGATGGTAGACAGTCGGGCCCCCGACCTGTCGATTGATGAGATAGTCCAGTTGCTCCTTGGAGAGATTCACCGACTGAAGGCGGATCGTGTCGTGATCGACTCCCTCTCCGGGTTCGAACTCGCCTTGGCGCCGACCTTCCGCGAGGACTTCCGCGAATCACTCTCGCGTCTGATCAACGCCCTCGCGAGCACCGGCGTTACTGTGTTGATGACGTCGGAGCTGGAGGATCGCTATACGGACTTGCGCTTCAGTCCTTATGGCACGGCGTTCATGACGGATGCCATCGTCGTGCAGCGGTACATCGAGGTCGACAGCCGACTGAGCCGCATGATTGCGGTGGTGAAGGTGCGCGCGAGCACGCATTCGAACGAGTTGCGCGAATTCACCATCGACGAGCATGGCATCCACGTAGGCGAGATGCTCCCGAATAGGGAGGGGCTGCTCGGCGGACGGCCGACGGTGAAACGCCTCACCAGTGCCGACGGCACCGGTATGGGTGCAGGCGATGGTTGAATCGACTCGACCAGCGGTGACCACGTGGTGAAGACATGATCCGTGGGGACGATGGGAGAACAACGGGCATCGCTCTTGACCTCGCTCGGCTGGAGGAGCAGGCCGGGGAGGCGCGAGCCAGGCTGGCGCGGTTGCACCTGGAGTTGGCGGAGGTCGAGCGACGGCTAGGCGCTGCCCATGGGGCACACCTTGTCGAGGCCAACGAGCAGCTGGTCGTCGCGGCGATGCGAGCCCAGACCGAGGCCGAGCGAGCCGCGCAGGCGCTCATCGAGGTGTCGCGAGCCGCTGAGCATGATGCGCTCACCGGACTGCCTAATCGTGTGCTCATGCTCGACCGATTGAGTCACGCCATCGCAGGTGCCGAGCGCCACGGCGCGCGACTGGCGCTGTTGTTCGTGGACCTCAATGACTTCAAGCAGGTCAACGACACGTTCGGGCACCAGTTCGGCGATGAGGTGCTCAGGCGGGTGGCATCCTGTCTCACGTCATCCGTGCGAGCCTCGGACACGGTGTGTCGTCACGGGGGCGACGAGTTCGTGATCCTGATCGACCAGATCTCCCAGGTGTCGGATGCCATGGTGATCGCCGCCAAGGTGCTCGCGAACCTTGCGGCCGAGACGCGCATCGGCGACCACGATGTTCGCCTGACGGCAAGCATCGGCATCGGCATCTACCCGGATGACGGTGGCGACCCGAACACGCTCCTCGATCGCGCCGACGCGGCCATGTACACCGCGAAGCGGCACGGAGTCGGCAGCTTCCTGTCTCGTGGCATGGCGCCCGGACGCAGTGCGGAGACGTCGGCAGTACCGGGTGCGCCGCGCACCGCGCTCACCCTGTATGACTCCGCCATGGCCGCGTATGATCGACAGTACGCGGAGCTGCGTGAAACGAACACGCAGTTGGTGGTGGCCGCGCTGGGGGCCATGGATCTTCAGGCCGCGGCCGAGGAAGCGCATCGCCGCCAGAGCGAGTTTCTGGCCGTGGTGGCGCACGAGCTGCGCAACCCGCTGATGCCAATCCAGAGCTCAGCCGCGTTGCTTGGCATGGTGCAGACCGAAGAGCCGCTCCTTCGTCGGGTGCAGGACATCATCGAGAGGCAGGTGGCGCACATGCTGCGTCTGGTGGGCGACCTGCTGGACATCTCGCGGGTGAATACGGGAAAGCTGAGCCTCGAACGTCGGGAGGTGGACCTGGCCGGCGTCATCAAGCACGTGCTCGAGAACCGGCAACCGACGATGATCGCGCGTCGGCAGCACCTCCAGCCGCCAGTGCTCACGGGGCCGCTCGTCATGTACGGGGATCCCGTCCGCCTCGCGCAGATTTTCTCCAATCTCCTCGACAACGCCTCCAAGTACACGCCGATCGGGGGACAAATCAGCCTTACGGCGACGGAGGCCGGTGCTTCCGTCGTCATCACGGTCAGCGACACGGGTATCGGGATTACCCCCGATACGCTTCCTCATGTCTTTGACCTGTTCCGTCAGGATACCCACGCGATCGTCTTCAGCAGCGAGGGATTGGGGATTGGGCTTACGGTGGTCCGTGAGCTCGTGATCGCGCACGGCGGCACGGTGGTGGCGACCAGCGCGGGCCGTGGGTTGGGAAGCCAATTCACCGTCACGCTTCCGTTGGTCCCCGCTGAAACTGAGGGCTGACCCCAGTTTCCTGGGCCAGCGCCTTCCAGAAGCGGACATGCGCGCGGGCGCGCCGTACGAATGTTCGCTCCCGCAACGCGCCCTTCGCACGCACGAGATCCCAGAGATCCACGCGCTCCTGCGGATTCCAGCGCGCAATGCCCGTCGTCAAGAGCTGCAGAATGGGGCTGAGGAGCACTGCGCCTCTGCGCTCACCCGCCGTGAGCGGCGCGCGCTCGCCGGTGAGTTGTAGTTTCTGTCGTCGTGCGAGGTCGAGCACGTAGCCGATTCGCCCGGCGGCCGGCACGCCAGAGAGTGACGCGGCCACCAGCTGCCCCATATCCGCGAGCCACCTTTCGCGAAAGAGTGGCACCGCGCTCGTTGGCGTGAGCTCCAGGATCACGTCGCTCCGCGCCAATGCGCGGAGCACGGTGGGCGTCGAATGCGGTCCCTGTCGGGCGGCAAGGCGACGGCGCTCGCGATCTGCAATCGCGCGCGTTGCCACGTCAGCTGGCCGAAAGCCCAGGCGGTCGTAGAACCAGTACGCCCCCGACGCGATCGCCTCTTCGTTGTCTGCGCCGAACTGGAACGGATTGACCACGAAGCGATCCACGCCAAACAGCGCACGAAAGACGCGAAGCGTCTGGGCGAACACAAAGCTGGCTTCGGACCCCCGGAAGGACTCGAAGATGTTCACGCCGGTGTTCGCCTGGTTGCCAAGCGGTGTCACGCCCCCGTACCCAATGGGCACGCGGTTGCTGAACATCACGTAGCCGTAGTTGGCCTCCAGCGCGAGGCGGTCCTCGCGACCGGCACCGATCACGCAAAGCTGCACGCCCTCACCCAGCTCGGCCACGTAGACCTCGTCCAGGTTGGCGTGGGCCATGGGGACAACCTCGCGGCAGCGTGCCGTCAGCGCGGCCAGCGACGCGTCCACCCAGGCGGTCGCCTCCGGGGCGCGCAGGCGACGAAGGGTCGCGAGTGGCGTGGAGATACTGGCCACCGCGTCGTCAGGCACGCGCCGAAAGGGCCCACGGGATACTCGCCGTGGACCCGGCGCAACGTTGCGCGTCGTGCACCATCGGGAATCGCCCAATGACCAGGAGAGCGGAACGTCGGCGCTGTCGTACCACTCGCGCCAGGTGGCATCCGTGCCCATGGCCCGCGGACCAACGAGCCAGTGGAGGACGCCGCCCGGCAACCGGGCGCTGGCCAGCTCCAGCCAGGCGCGCGTGCTGAGTCCGGAGTCGTCGAACGCGTCCAGTTCCGCGGGAAGCATTGACAGGCGGATCAAGGGCTCGAGGCGTTCGGCGTCCCGGTCGTGTTGCCAATGGGGGACGGCCACCTCCCCATGCCTGACGAGCCAGCGCGCGACACCAAACATGTAGGTATGCGTCGACAGCGTGCCGGCGATACCCGAGGCATGCAGCGGGCGCGCCGCTCGAGCCGGCAGGTGACCCACGCGGTGAGCAAAGGAGCGCAACATGCGCTGCGCCGCCGCGGCCAGGAGCCTGCCGCACGGGAACGCAGAGAGGAACAGGAGTTCGTCGTGAAGCGCGGCGAGGGCGCTGGCCGATCGGAGCTGCCGTCGTTCGAGGGCGCGGAGCAGTCGGATCCGCTCAGCGGCTGCGGCCGCGGAGAAATCGCCCCGCAAGCGCGTGAGCGCGCGCAGCAATGCCAGGGGCCCGGGCTGACGAGTGGATGGTGTCGGCACGGTTACAAGGTGCACCCCATTTCGAGTGGCGACATCCCGGAATGCCCGTGACGACGTCCCGGGTCGCCCGATCAAGGCGCTGCCCACCCGCGACCTGCTCGGCGGTGACGGCACGGGGCCCTTGCTCGACCACGGCGTGAGGCGCATTGTAGAAGCCTGATGCTGTGATGCATCGAGGACGGCACATGACCCTGTCGACACGGCGGCTCCGAGTCCCGGTTGCGGTTGGTTTGCTTTCCCTGCTGGGTGGTGCGTGCGGCGATTCGGGCCACGACGCTACCGATCCGACCGACCCCGGCTCGGGCCCGTGGGCCTTTCGTGCGTCGCTCATCGACCCCGCGCTGATCCAGAACATCAAGCCGCTCGGCAACATGAGCCCCAACGGCCACTGGATGCCGACCGATCACATCTACTTTCAGGTCGCGGACCCGGATCTCGGGCAGTCACCTGTGGTTCGGCGCACTGCGTTCTTCGCCCCCGCCGACGGCATCGTTGCGGACGTCTTTACCAGTGCCACGGTGCCGGACATCGGGTTGAGGATCCGCGTGACCTCGACCATGTGGTATACGCTCGGTCACGTGATTCCCGAGATTCCGCTGGCACGCGGCACCAGGATCACCGCTGGTCAGCGACTCGGCACCACCGGCTCGGTGTATTCCATTGACCTTGGGCTTTTCAACGATGACCTGAGGCTGCCGGGATTCGTGAACACGGCCCGCCCCGGGAACAACTGGAGGACGGAGGCACCGCTCAGGTACTTCGACGAACCGCTGCGCTCCCAGCTCTATGCAAAGGTCGAGCGGATCGGTCCCGACCTCGACGGAAAGATCGACTACGATATCCCGGGACGCCTGAGCGGAAGTTGGTTCCTGACCGATGCCATCTCCCTCTCGTTCGCCTATGACACCTATGATCCCGCCCGCGTCGTGCTCTCGGTGGGCGGTGGGTTGTCGCAGACGGGCATCTTCTCCATTGGCGCCGCCGATCCGCTCCCGCGTGACGTGTCGGTCGCGTCCGGCGCAGTCCGCTACACGCTCGCGGGCTGGGGTGAAACGGGAAAGCCATTGCGCGTGCGCTCGGGAGTGCCCACGGCCCGAATGCTGGTCCAGCTGCTCGACGACACGCACATTCGTGTTGAGCTGTTCCCGGTTTCCGCCACTGCGATGACCTTCACGAGCAGCGCAAGGGAGTTCGCGCGCTGATGCAGCATTGATCACAGGACGGTGGGGCAAGCCGTCGGAAGTCCTCCTCGACATCGTCGCCGAGCCGGATGGCACCGTTCGGGGCGTTGCGAATCCTGGCAAGCAGGACGCGCCGATTCGACGAGGGCATTTCGACGCTGCCACCCGCGCCGTTCATCTCGAGGGTGATCACGTGCAGCCCGACGGGGCGGCGATCTCGTTTCGCGTCGATGGGCTCCTGGATGGGCGCACGCTTCGGCTGGCGTACCAGTACGGCGAGATGCGGGGGCACGCCGACATTGTTCGTGTAGAGGAGTACACGCCACCGCGGCTCACCGTCCTCGATCGCATCAAGGCGCGCGTCGCTGGGCTCCAGCGCTGGCTCCACGCGCAGACCCGGCCCTCGGGCGCCGCGAACGCCAGGCGCTTTCGCGAGCGAGGCGAGTCCGTGGACTCGATCATGTTCCGCGATGCCGTGGCCGCCGACATCCCCGCGCTCGCGGAGCTGCACGTCACCACGTGGAACGCGACCTATCGCACGTCACGCGGACCAAGGATCGCCACGCGCACCACGCAGTGGAACCAGGCATTCGCCCGGGAACACCGACGCGATTTCGTGCTCGTGCTGGAGGACCGGAACGGGCGCCTGATCGGGTTCACGTGGGGGCGGCCCCACGACGGGGAGTTCGACGGGGAGTTGAGCAAGATCTACCTGCGCTGGGAGTACCATGGGCTTGGCCTTGGCCGACGGATGATGGCGGAAACGGCGCGGCGGTTCCTGGAGCGCGGCATTCACTCATTTGTGCTCTTCGCGGAGCTCAGCAACCCGACGCTGGGCTTCTACGATCGCATGGGGGGCGAGCGATTGCTCGACGAGAGGGGCCAGTTTTCGGGCGCCTACGCATGGCGTGACGTCAAACGGCTGGCCACATTCGGCGCATGATGCTTTCCAGGCTTGCTCTCGCACCGGTGCTCCTCGCTCTCCTGGCCGTGCCGCGGCGGTCGGCGGGCGCACAGGGCCAGGGCCCACGTGGCCCGTCCCCCACCGTGGCCGACGTCCACTACGCACCAGCAGTTCCCAGGGGCACCAACGGCCACAAGCTGGACCTGTACCTCCCGCCGGGGGCGAGCGCGCCCACGCCGGTGGTGCTCTGGACCGCAGGTTCGGCCTGGATGAGAGATGACGGAAAGCGCGGAGCGGAGGTCATTGCGGCGCAGTTGATCCCGCTGGGCTACGCCGTCGCTGGCGTGTCGATTCGATCGAGTTCGCAGGTCCAGTTTCCGAGCCAGCTCCATGACATCAAGGCTGCGATTCGCTGGATCCGCGCGAATGCGGCGATGCACAACATCGATCCGGCCCGCATCGGCATCATCGGCACCAGCTCAGGTGGCTGGGCGACGGCCATGGCGGCAGTCACGGGCGATGCACCGGAGATGGAAGGATCGGTCGGCGTACTGACGGGTTCGAGCGCCGTCCAGGCGGCGATCGCGTTCTTCCCTCCCACAGACTTTCTCTCCATGGATGCGTGGGCCCTGCGCAGATGCCCCGCTCCAGACGCTCCGCGGGCCGCAGGTGAGATGCCATGTCATGACGACGAAAGGTCCCCCGAGTCCCAGCTCGTTGGCTGCGCGATCCAGCGCTGTCCCGAACAGGCGCGTGCCGCCGACCCGGTTCCCTACATCACCGCAGCGGATGCGCCGCTCATGATCCTGCACGGCGGTTCCGATCCTCTCGTGCCACACAACCAGGGCGAGCGGCTGTACATGGCGCTCAACAAGGCATGCGCGAATGCCGTGTTCATCAGCGTGCCGAAAGCCGGGCACGGGCCCCTGGGCGCCTTCCTGTCCGATGACATCGTGCGCGAGGGCGCCACCATCCGATCGACCGCGGCCCAGGGCTGCGCGGTCACGAATCCAGCGCTCGTTCAGCCGACCTGGAAGACGGTGACCGACTTCCTGGAGAAGCACCTGAAATGACCAGACGCACCGTCGTCGTCGCGCTCCTCGCCCTGCTGGCGCCATCGACGGCGCGACCCCAAGGGGCGCCGGCCGGGGGATACAAACAACCGACAGCGCTCAACGACGGTTGGGCAACGGCCAACGCAGCGTCTCGAGGGCTTGATTCGGCGGCGCTTGGCAGGCTCGCGTCGACCATTCGGTCGTGGCCGGAGTTGGGCGTGCACGCGATCCTCATCGAACGCTCCGGCCACCTCGTCTACGAGGAGTACTTTGACGGTTTCGACGAACGCTGGGGTCAGCCCCTGGGACGCGTCTCGATGACGGCGGCTGGCCTGCACGACCTCCGGTCGGTGACCAAGAGCGTCGTCAGCGCCTTGACCGGCATTGCCCTCCAGTCGGGTGCAATCCGATCGCTCGACGAACCCGTGGTGCAGTGGTTCCCTGAGTATCCGCAACTGCAGACGACAGAGCGTCGACGGGTCACGCTTTCGCACGTGCTCGCGATGACCTCGGGCCTCACGTGGAACGAAGATGTGCCGTACACCGATCCGCGCAACGATGAGATCCGGATGACCCGCGATTCCCAGCCGTTGCTCTACGCGTTGTCCGTACCCTTCGCGCTCGCTCCCGGGGACGACTTCACGTACAACGGCGGCCTCACCCAGGTGATGGCCGCGGTGCTCGAACGCGCGACGAAGACGCCGATCGAGGACTATGCGCGCACCCATTTGTTCGAGCCGCTTGGGATTACCCAGGTCGAGTGGCTGGGCAATCTCGGGGGCATGCCCTCCGCGGCGTCGGGGCTCAGGTTGCGTCCTCGTGACCTCGCCAGGTTCGGGTCGCTCTACCTCCATGGCGGGCGATGGGGCGGCAAGCAGGTCCTGCCGGAAGACTGGGTCGCCGCGTCGACGCGGCGTCAGTTCCCCTTCAGGGCACGAGCAGGAGCAGATTCCGCGGGCGCGTTCGGATATTCGTACTTCTGGTGGTACAACTGCTACCCAACACCGGCCGGCCTGGTTGAGGCGCGTACTGCCGTCGGGAATGGAAACCAGCGCGTCTTCGTGCTGCCGGGATTGGACATGGTGGTGACGATCCTTGCGGGTCGCTACAACGATTTCACGACCGGCCGCACACTCGGTGAGCGGATCCTGCGCGACCACGTGATACCCGCCGTGAAGACAGGGGTGGGCCCGGGATGTCCCGGTTCCTGATCCACGGCTGGAGTCCCGCCTGAGAGGCCAACGTCAGTTGGACGACGGTCCGTCCCGCGCCGCTTGTGGCGCTCGCCTCAGGGTTGCGACACTGCGGCATGCGCATCCTCCGTCTGGTTCCCGCTGTCGGTGTCGGCCTCCTCCTTTCGACCGGCGTGGCGCGCGGCCAGGGGACAAGCGACCCGCTGCATGCCTTGTCCCTGATCGTGGGCGTCTGGGACGTCGACGACACCTACCGTGCCGCCAGTGGGACGGAAAGCCGCGAAGTCGGCGTGCGAACGTGTGCACCCGCCTTGCTCACGCGATACATCGAATGCGTGACCCGCGCGAGGAATGCGGCCGGACGCGAACGGGAGTATCGATGGTTCCTCACGTTCAACGCCCCAGCGCGCCGCTACGAACTCCTCGCGATGTTCAGCAATACTTCCCTCATGCTGCGCCAGACGATTCGCATCGACTCCACCGGGCTGGTGTGGAACATCCGCAGCCCCGCCTCCGTGAACGACGATGGCGTGGAACAATGGAGTGGTGCTCAATTGCGGTTCGAGGGTACGGATCGAGCGGTGTGGACGGGTTTTCGCAACTTCGACACGATGCCGATCACCGAGTGGGGCCCCAGCACGCGAGAAACGTGGGTGCGGCGACGCAATCCCTGAGGGAGCCGTGATTCGTCGCTACCCATTGGCCGTCTTCTTCGTCATCGCCTGCGGCCTTTCCTGGCTGATCTGGGCTCCGCTCTGGCTGCCCGCTGTCGGGGTGAGCGGCTTGCCGACATTGCCCTATCATCACGCGCTCGGTGCCCTTGGCCCGATCGCGGCGGCGTTCCTTGTCTCGGGGGCCGTGGGGGGGCGTGCAAGCACCGGGGACCTCGCGCGACGCATGGTGCTCTGGCGTGGTCGCGCGGTCTGGGTGCTTGTCGCGCTCCTCGCACCATTTGCGCTCCTCGCGCTGGCGATGAGCGCGACGTCGCTCCTGGGAGAAGGCCGTGGATCGCTCGCTCGCCTCGGGACGTCGCGGGAGTTTCCAGAACTCTCCGCCATCGCCTTCCTGACCTACAACATCGTCTCGTTTGGTCTCGGCGAAGAGGTCGGGTGGAGGGGATTTGCCCTGCCGCGGCTGCAAGCGAGGCACAACGCCCTGACATCCTCCCTGCTGCTCACTGTTGGCTGGGCGCTCTGGCACATCCCCCTGTTCGCCTATCGACCTGGCTACACCGGGATGGGCGCCGCCGGTGTCGCCGGGTGGCTGTTCAGCCTCGTGACCGGCTCGATCCTGCTGACCTGGCTGTACAACGAGAGCGAGGGCAGCCTCCTCACCGTGGCCCTCTTTCACGCGTCGATGGACGTGGTCTTTACCACCGATGGCACGTCCCCGATGGTCGTCAACGCCATCGGGGCCCTCACGACGCTGTGGGGAGTGGTTATCGTCATCGTCGCGGGGCCGAGGTTCCTGTCGAGAAAGGGCAAGATGGTGTGGGGCCGAGCCGGTGTCACCGAGATGGAGGAGCGCCATCCCGATGTTGTCCTTGCGATTCGCTGACCAGGGCACGCGCCCGGTCTCCGTCACGTCGCTCGATCTGGGGAGTCATGGACAGCCTTGAGCAGTTCGGGGACATCGACATCTACCTGTTCGATCAGCTGCTTCGACGCCGACTCGTCCCTGGCATGCGGGTCCTGGATGCAGGGTGCGGGCGGGGCCGCAACCTCACCTACCTCCTGCGTGCAGTCTACGAGGTCTTCGCCATCGATGCCGATCCGGGAGCGGTGGAGGTCGTGCGTGAGTTGGCCGCGCATCTCGCCCCGCACCTTCCCGCCGCGAACTTTCGGGCAGAACCGCTCGAAAGCATGTCGTTCCCCGATGCCTGTGCCGATGCGGTCATCTGCAGCGCGGTCCTCCACTTTGCGCGCGACGACCACCAGTTCGACGCGATGCTCAACGGCGCCTGGCGCACGCTGCGCCACGGCGGTGTGTTCTTCGCGCGCCTGGCGTCCTCCATCGGCATGGAGCAACGCGTGCAACGCATGGACGGTCGTCGCTACCTCCTCCCGGACGGCTCGCAGCGATACCTCGTCGACGAGGCACTCCTGCTCGCACATACCCGGCGCCTGAGGGGCGAACTGCTCGACCCGATCAAGACGACGGTGGTGCAGGACCAGCGCTGCATGACGACCTGGGTCATGCGAAAGACCTAACGACGCCCCCCCCACGCCCCCCACGCCCCATACGCCTCCCACGCCTCATACGCCCCGCGCCACCCCGTACCGAGCAAGGAACGTCAAGACCCCTTCCTTCGCGCCAGCGATCACGTGCTCCCTCGGCGGCGTCGTCCCGACGAGCATCGCACGGTCGAGGGGCTCGCCAGCCACGAGATATGCAAACTGCGCCGCGGCGCGTCGCGCATCCGTCACGCGCAGCAGCCCCACCTTGCTGAGGTGCCTGAAACGCTCCGCCAGGGCGTCAATCACCTGACCGGGAGCGCGATCGAAGTACTCGGTCGCGAGGTCAGGGAACCCTCGCGCCTCGGCAATCAGGAGTCGACGGAGCGCGATCACCTCAGGGCGCACGATGCCGAGCGCGAGCCGGCGACCGAGGTCGTCGAGGGCGGCGCGAAGGTTGGCGGCGGTGATCCCGACCGAGAACTCTTCGTGAAGCGCGCGCGCGAAGTCCTCGGCGTACGCAATGACGTCGGCGACGATCTGGGTGAAGAGCGCGTCCTTGTCGCCGTAGTTGTTGTAGACGGTGCGCTTGGTGAGTCCCGCCAACTCCGCGATGTCCTCCATGGTCGTGCCGGCGTAGCCCGTGCGGAGGAAGAGCGTACGGGCGGCGTCGACGACCGCGGTCCGCGTGCGCATGACACGCGGGTCATCGGCACGCGGCCCGGCGGCGGGCTTCCCACGGCGGCGGCGCGCCGTCTTCCGGCTGGCGGGAGGACTCATGCCTGAACTATTATACCCATGAGTGCAACAAGTCCATTGGCGAGGAGCGGCACATATGGGAACCAGCGGGCATGCGGTAGCAATGGGGCGTACGAACCCATCGGGTGTCGGTCGCACCGAGCCGGTCACGCGCTTCATGCTGACCCTCGGCGTCGTGGTCGGGCCGTTCTATCTCGCCTTGGGACTGCTGCAGGCGTTCCTTCGGGACGGCTTCGACCTGGGGCGCCACGCGCTGAGCCATCTCGCCACTGGGCCAGGCGGATGGGTCCAGACGGCGAACTTTGTTCTCAGCGGGTTGATGGTGGTGGCGGCCGCCTTGGCCTTCACGCGCGTGATGGGCCCAAGGGCGCGTGCCATGTGCGTCCTGTTAGGCGCCTTCGGCGTG
>JACMLI010000039.1 GCA_014379705.1 Gemmatimonadaceae bacterium | reverse complement strand
GCGACTGGGAGTGGATGGTGATGTGGGGCGTCTCCGGCACCGCTCCGTCGCTGACGACGATCCACGAGTACACGGTGACCCAGTGCGCCGGCCAGCCGGTGCCCCCACCCACGCCGACGACCGGCGCGCAGATCACCATCACGTTCGATGACGGCTGGAAGACGACCATCACGAATGCTTATCCGGTGCTGCGCGACCTGGGCCTCAAGGGCAACGTGGCGGTGAACCCGCAGCCGATCGACGAGCGCTGGTCGAGCTACATGGTGCTCGCGGACCTGAACGCACTCAAGGCGGCGGGATGGTCCATCGTCTCGCACTCGACGAGTCACCCGGACCTCACGACGCTCACCGCGGACGCGCTGGACCGGGAGCTGAAGGAGAGCCAGGCGTGGGTCCAGGCGAAGGGATTCGGGCCGACGAACGTGTTCATCGTCCCCTTCCACTCCTGGGGCGCGCGCGAGCGCACGGCCATCGCCAAGTACTACAAGTACGCCCGCGGCTACACGGTGGATCAGTTCTATCCCGAACGGTACGTGAAGATGCCCATCACGACGCCGCTCGATCTCACCGCGTACGAGCCGGAGTTCGCCCCCTTCACGACCGCGGCGGGTCGCGCCTCGACGATGGCCAAGGTGAAGCGGGCGATCGACGAGGGGAACTACCTCGACCTCATGTTCCACAAGATCACGACGGCCCAGATACCGGCCTTCAAGGAGCTGATGAGTCAGGTGGCCGCGTACAAGGCGAACATTCGCACCTTTGCCGAAGTGGCGAAGTAACCGCCGGGTGGGGCGGGTGCGCCGCTAGATCATCTTCTTCCAGCGCATGCCGAGGAGCAGCAGGCCGGCGACGAGGAACTGGATCCCCACCATGATCTCGAACCCGTACACGTGCTTCGCGAGCGGGATGTACTCGAAGTTCATGCCGTACACCCCCGCGATGACGACGAACGGCACGCTGAGCGCGCCGACCATGGCCAGCCCCTTCGAGACGGACCCGAGGCGGTTCGAGACCTGGGTCAGGTAGCTGTCCAGCGTGCTGCTCATGAGGTCGCGGTAGCTGTCCAGGGCGTCCATGATGCGCATCATGTGATCGTAGACGTCGCGGAAGTAGAGCTGGGCGTCGATCGGCAGGAAGCGCGACGGCCGGTTGGTGAGCTGGCTGAGCACCTCGCGCTGGGGCGCGAGGAAGCGGCGCAGGGAGATGACCAGGCGCTTGACCTGGAAGATCTCGTGGAGGAGCTGTTCGTCGAAGTGGCCGAACACGCGCTGCTCGATGTCGTCCACGAACTCGTCGAGCTGGTTGAGCAGCGGGAAGTACGCGTCGACGGCGATGTCCAGCGCCTGGTGCGCCACGCGCGCCGGTCCGCGATCGAGCAGGTCCGGGTTGGTGTGCAGGCGCTCGGTGAGCAGCTCCACCACCGGCGACCGCTTCGTGTGCGCGGTGATGACGGTGTTGGCCGTGATGAAGATCGCCAGGTTCGTCGTGTCGAGGTCGTAGGGATCCGGGGTGTGATCGGCGAACCCCACGACGCGCGCGATGATGACGAGAAAATCCGGGTACTCGTCCACCTTGACCCGGCTTTCCGGATTCCGCGCGTCCTCCACCGCCAGGGGATGGAAGTGGAAAACGTCGGTGAGGAGCGCCGCCTGCGCGGGATTCGACACGTCGAGATCCAGCCAGAGCACGCCCTCGCCGGCCTGGACGACGCGACGGAGCGCCTCGGGGGTGAGGTCGGTCAGCACGTCGCCGGTGGGCGAGCGATGGACGCTGGGCAGCACCGCAGGCAGCGGTGGCAGCGGAGCGGTGGGACGGAGCAGTGTGCGAGCCATGATTTTGTCGGGGGCAACAACCACGCCCACGGGCGCCGCCCATCGACGGCGCCCGCGGTCTCGCAGAGGTTGACGGCTCATGGCGACGCAGGTCACGTGCGTCGGACGAGGTTTGCCGGCGCGCTTGCGGCGGCGGGCTCGCCCGCCGCACTGTTGAGGCATGCCCACACTTCGCGTCGTACTCCGCCTCGCCCTCTGCCTCGCCGTTCCGACGGCGACACTGGGCGCCCAGTCCACCGCCGGCGTGATTCCCGGCATCGAGACGCTGCTCACCGATTCGCTGCACCTCGTGCAGGGCAAACGCGTGGGCCTGCTGACCAATCATTCCGGTCGCAACCGGGCGGGGACGAGCACGGTGGACCTGCTCTCCCGCGCACCGGGCGTGAAGCTCACCGCCCTCTACGGGCCCGAGCACGGCATACGCGGTGCCGCGAGGGCGGGCGAGAAGATCGGCTCGAGCATCGACTCGGCGACGGGCGTGAAGGTCTACTCGCTCTATGGCGACGTGCAGGTGCCGACGCCCGAGATGCTGGGCGACGTGGACGTGCTGGTGTACGACATCCAGGACGTTGGCGCACGGGTGTACACGTATCAGTGGACGCTCGCGCTCGCGGCGAACGCGGCGAAGAAGCCGATCATCGTGCTCGACCGTCCCGACCCGATCCGCGCCGACCGCATCGAGGGCAACATCCTCGATCCGGCGTTCGCGTCGCTCGTAGGGCAGTTTCCGGTCGCGCTGCGATACGGGCTCACGCCGGGCGAGCTGCTGCGGTTCCTCGCCGGCACGAAGCTGATCGACGCCAACGTGACGGTGGTGCCGATGAAGGGCTATCGACGCGCGATGTGGTTCGACGAGACGGGGCTGCCGCGCGTGAATCCCTCCCCGAACATCCGCACGGCGGAGGCCGAGGCGCTGTACCCGGGCACGGTGTTCTTCGAGGGGACGACGGCCACCGAGGGTCGCGGCAGCGACGCCCCGTTCACGCTGATCGGCGCGTCGTGGCTGACCGATCACGTGGCGATCGCCGCGGAGCTGAACGGGCTGCGGCTGCCCGGCGTGCGCTTCGACACCGCGACGCGCACGATCGAGGCGGGCTACAAGTTCGGCGGGCAGACGATCCCGATGATCCGCCTCCGCGTGACCGACCGGAACGCCCTGCGGCCGGTGGAGATGGGCGTGCGGATGCTGCGGGTCATCAAGGCGCGCCATCCAGCCGACTTCCGGTGGCGGCAGCCCCAGATCGACCGGCTGGCGGGCACCGACCGCCTGCGCGCTGCCGTGGACAGCAACACCGTGGACGCGCTGCTGGCGGACTGGAATCGCGACGCGGCGCGGTTCGCCGAGATGGTGAAGCCGTACCTCATCTATCGGTGAACGGGAACGGCCCGTGGTTTCAAGGGGTCAGTTTCAAGGCTCACCGTTCAGCGGCAGTTCACCACTCCATCCGCATCCCGACCTGCCCCTGCCGGGCCGCATACGCGCCCGTGGGGATGCCGAACGACGGCACGGCCACGCCCGCGGCGGTGAACTGCGTGCCGCCGTACGACAGGTTGTTGTTCCAGTTGAAGACGTTGAACACCTCGGCCGATGCGCTCACCTTGCGCCCGCCGCGCTCGTAGAGCGCGCGCGCCAGGCGCAGGTCCACCGTGCGATACCAGTTCTCCCATGCGTCCGCCGGCCGGCTGGTGCGGAT
>JACMLI010000341.1 GCA_014379705.1 Gemmatimonadaceae bacterium | reverse complement strand
GCGCCGTTCTCGCCCACGACCGCGTCCACGGGCCACATGCGCGCGATGTGGTCGCACCAGCCCGCGGGCCGCCCGGTCACGGGGATCACCATGAGGCCCGCGGAGCGCAGGCGCTCGAGCGCCGTGTAGGCCACGGCGGGGAGCCGGCCGTGGAGGGTGAGCGTGTCGTCGATGTCGGTGAGGACGCCGCGGATGCCGCGACGGGCAGCGAGAGGAAACTCGGAGAGGGGCTTCATGGAGATTGGGCCCCCGCCTACGCGGGGGCGACAGGGACTCGTGGGGGCGACAAGGACTACGCGGGGACGACGGCCATGTACTGCTCGACTGCCTTACGCTCACCTTCGGTCATGTGCAGCCCGCACTTGGTGCGGCGCCAGAGGATGTCCTCGGCGCTCACGGCCCACTCCTCGGCGCGCAGGTACTCGACCTCGCGCTCGGTGAGTCCCGCGCCGAAGTAGCGGCCGAGGTCTTCGAGCCGCGCCGCTTCCCCGAGCACCTTCGTCGTGCGGTGTCCGTGGCGGCGCACGACCCCCTCGATCAGCTCGCGTCCGAGCTTGGAGTACTGACTCTGCATCTCGTCGCGGAACGCGTTGAAGTGCGCGACGTTCCCACCCGGCAGCGTCTCGGTGGCGGTCCACCGCCCCTTGAGCCCCGGGAAGAACGGCGCGAGCCGGTCCATCACCTCCTCCGCCAGGCGCCGGTAGGTGGTGATCTTGCCGCCGAAGATGGTGACGAGCGGCGCGCGGTTCGCCTCGTGGTCGAGCCTGAGCACGAAGTCGCGCGTGACCTCCGACGGGTTGTCCGAACCGTCGTCGTAGAGCGGGCGCACGCCCGCGTAGCTCGTGACCACGTCGGCGCGGGTGAGCGGCTTGGCGAGAAAGCGGTTGGCTGCGGCCAGGAGGTAGTCGGTCTCCGCCTCGCTGATGCTCGCGGCGGCCTCCACGCTCGGCACGGCGACGTCGGTGGTTCCGATGAGGCTGAACCGGCCCTCGTAGGGGATCACGAAGACCACGCGCTTGTCGGGGTTCTGCAGGAGCATCGCGTGGCGCTGCGCGTGGACCTTCGGCACGATGATGTGGCTGCCCTTCACCAGGCGCACGCGGCCCTTGATCTTGTCGCCGTCCACGCGGTCGAGGACGTCCATGACCCAGGGTCCCGCGGCGTTCACCAGCGCGTGCGCCCGCAACATCCGCTTGGCTCCCGAGGCATCCGCGATTTCGACCTCCCACTCGCCGTCGATGCGCCGGGCACGCTCGAAGCGCGTGCGCGTGAGCACCGTGGCGCCTTTCTCGCGCGCCGACATGGCGTTGACAATCGTGAGGCGCGAGTCGTCCACGCGGCAATCCGAATACACGAATCCGGAACGGAAATCGCCCTTGAGGCCGGCGCTGAACTCGATGTGCGGGAAGGCGACCGCCTTCGATCCCGGGAGCGTGATCCGCCCGCCGAGGTGATCGTAGAGCCACAGCCCCGCCCGAATCATCCAGGTGGGGCGCATGCTCGCGTCGTGGGGCAGCACGAAGAGCAGCGGGCGGATGATGTGGGGCGCGAGCCGCAGCAGCACCTCGCGCTCCCGGAGCGCCTCGCGCACCAGGCTGAACTCGTACTGCTCGAGGTAGCGAAGCCCCCCGTGGATGAGCTTCGAGCTCCACGAGCTGGTGGCGCTCGCGAGATCCGCCTTCTCGACCACGGTCACCGACAAGCCCCGGCCCGCGGCGTCGCGGGCGAGGCCTGCGCCGTTGATACCGCCACCGATGACGAGGATGTCTATCGTTTCGCTCACGCTTGGCCCAATTGCGTCCCGCTTAGTCAGGAAACCGTCCGAATT
>JACMLI010000340.1 GCA_014379705.1 Gemmatimonadaceae bacterium | reverse complement strand
AGGCGGGCGGGCCGGCGGGCTCGCGCGCGTGGCGACGATCCGCGCCCGCCTCCTCCGCGAGCGTGGACAGGTCCTCACCACCCTGGGCGGCGACTTCCTGTCCCCGTCGGCGCTGGGCACCGCGCGCGTGGACGGCGAGGTGCTCGCAGGCAAGCAGATGGTGGCCGTGCTCAACGCGGTCGGCATCGACTGGACCACGTTAGGCAACCACGAGTTCGACATCGCCGAACGCCTGTTCCGGCAGCGGGTGAGCGAGTCGCGCTTCCAGTACGTGATCAGCAACGTCACCGACACGCTGGGCGCGCTCTTTCCGGGGACCGTGTCCAGCGCCGTGGTCCGCGTGCCGGCACGCGGCGGGCGCATCGTGACCCTTGGCCTCGTGGGGACGCTGCTTCCGGCGAACCGGGCCTCATGGGTGCGCTACCAGGACCAGTTCGAGGCCGTGCGACGCGAGGTGAAGCGCCTGCGCGACACCGTCGATGCCGTCATCGCCATCACGCACCAGTACTACTACGAGGACGACCAGCTCGCCTCCGAGGTGGACGGCATCGACCTGATCGTGGGCGGCCACGAGCACGACAACTTCGTGCTGCGCCGCGGGTCGCGCCGAACGCCGATCGTGAAGGCCGACGGCAACGCGCGCAGCGTCCAGGTGATCACCCTGCACTTCGGCCCGAAGGGGACGCGTCCGGTCGTGACTACGGAACTGGTGCCGGTCACCGACGCGGTGGCCGAGGACCCGGTGGTGAAGGCCGAGGTGGAGACGTGGCTCACGCAGGCGTACGCGGGCTACATCCGTGACGGGTTCCAGCCGCGCGAACTCGTCGCCACGATCCCCGAGCCCCTCGACGCGCGTGAGTCCGTGCTACGCGCCCGCCCAACCAACATGAGTGAGCTGATGCTCGCGGCCATGAAGCGCGAAGCGCCCACGGCCGACGTCGGGATCTTCAACGCGGGTTCGCTGCGCATCGACGACATCGTCCCCGCCGGACCTCTGACGCAGTACGACGTGATCCGCATCCTGCCCTTCGGGGGCCCGCTCGCCACGGTGCAAATGCCGGGTCGGCTCATCGCGCGCACGCTGCTCACCGGCAAGCGCAATGTAGGCATCGGCGGCTACCTGCACTCGTATGGCGCGGTGGTGCAGGGCGAGCAGGTGCTGGTGAACGGCCAGCCCATCGAGCCCGAGCGGCTCTACACGGTGGTCACGACCGATTTCCTGCTCACGGGTCGCGAGGCGAACCTGCCGTTCTTCGTCTTTCCGGCGCCGGAGATCACGGATCGGAAGAACCTGCGGGACGTGCGGGTGCCGTTGATCGAAGAGTTGAGGGCGCGCTACCCGTAGGTCGGGTGGTGGGGTGGGCGGGGTGACCGGCGCGCGAACCCTGGGGGACATCTCCATGATCCCTCCCACCACCCGACCACCCCACTACCCGACCGCTTTCTCCCCGTCTAGCTTTCCCCGACTATTCCCGAGTAGCTCAGGTGGTAGAGCAGGTGACTGTTAATCACCCTGTCGGGGGTTCGAGTCCCTCCTCGGGAGCTCTATACGGCACAACGACTTAGCCCGCCGCGAAATCGCGGCGGGCATTGTCGT
>JACMLI010000339.1 GCA_014379705.1 Gemmatimonadaceae bacterium | reverse complement strand
CGGGATCGGCCGAGAGGGTCGTCTTGCCCGTGCCGGAGAGGCCGAAGAACAGCGCGACGTCGCCTTGCGCGCCCACGTTCGCCGAGCAGTGCATCGAGAGCACGCCCGCCCTGGGCATCAGGTAGTTCATGACGGTGAACATCGACTTCTTGAGTTCACCCGCGTAGCGCGTGCCGCCGATGAGGATCATGCGACGCGCGAGGTGCAGCACGATGAACGTGCCGGTGCGCGTGCCGTGGCGCTCCGGGGACGCCTGGAATTCGGGCGCGTGCAGCACCGTGAAGTTCGGCGCGAAGGACGCGAGCCCGCCGGCATCGGGGCGGATGAACATGTTGCGCACGAAGCTCGCGTGCCATGCGTTCGGCATCACGTAGCGCACGGCCAGGCGATGCTTCGGGTCGGCGCCGCAGAACAGGTCCTGCACGAACAGGTCGTCGAGCCCGTTCAGGTACGCCTGCACGTCGGCGAGCAGGGTATCGAACTTCTCCGACGAATAGGGCTGGTTGACCTTCCCCCAGTCCACGTCCGCCTCGGTGCTCGCTTCCTTCACGACGAACTTGTCGTTAGGCGAGCGCCCGGTGTGTGGGGCCGTGACGGCCACGAACGGCCCCATGTCGGCCAGGGTCCCTTCACGCCGCTCCGCCGCAGCCTGAACCAGGGCGGGGGCGACGAGGTTCCAGTGGATCTTGCCGGTGGGCGCGAGGCCCTGTCCTTCGAGGCCGGTCGCGGTGGGAAGGGTCGTGGAAGACATATGTGGGACGGATAGACAGGTAGACGGGTGGACGGATGGCGATCAGAGGAACGAGAACGCTCGAGCGCCGCTCGGAGGGCCGAAGTCCCTGCGTTCGGACGGTCTCGCGCGCTCCTGGGCGTCCATGACCGCAACAGCAGCCATGTTGACGATGTCCTGTACGGATGCGCCTGTTTCCAGGATATGAACAGGAAGCGCCATGCCAACAAGGATAGGTCCGATCGCCGTGGCGCCGCCCAGGTGGTGCAACAACTTGTAGGCGATGTTTCCCGCGCTCAAGTTCGGGAAAATCAACACGTTGGCCGGGTCCTTGAGCGTGGCAAAGGGAAATGTCTCCCCCAGCGTGACGCCGTCAACCGCCGTGTCCGCCTGCATTTCCCCGTCGACGATGAGATTCGGCTCCTTCTGACGGACGAGGGCCACTGCCTGGGCCACCTTTTTCGCCTCGGGATGGTCCACCGAGCCGAAATTCGAGAAGGAGAGCATCGCGATCCGGGGCTCCTGCCCGAAAGTCCGGACGATCCGTCCCGCAGCGAGGGCGATCTGGGCGAGCTGCTCAGCGGACGGTTCGATGTTCACCGTGGTGTCGCCGCAGAAGACGAGCTGGCGATCGAAGACCAGCATGTACATGCCGGCCACGAGCCCCGACCTCGGATTGGCGCCGATGACCTGCAGCGCGGGCCGGAGGGCCTCGGGATAGCTCGTCGTCATGCCCGTGAGCAGGGCGTCGGCCTCACCACGCAGGACCATCATGCTGCCGAAGTAATTGCCGTTGAACATCAGGCGCTGCGCCTGGGCGAGGGAGAGTCCCTTGCGCTGGCGCCGTTCCCAGAGAAGGGACGCATAGGCCTCGCGCCGCGCGGACTCGGCGGGGTCCTCGATGCTGATCTCATCGAGGGAAATCCCGTCAGCGGCCGCCTGGCGCCGGATGCGCTCGTCATTGCCGAGCAGGATGGGTTGCGCGATGCCCTCGTCGACCATGATGCGCGCGGCCAGGATCATCTTGCGTGCCTCGCCTTCGGGGAGCACGAGTCGCTTGGGATCGCGCACGGCGCGATTCATGATGCCGCGCATGATCCCCCGCGCGCGTCCGAGCCGCGACTCGAGCGACTGACGGTACTCCTCGAGGTCGATGAATTCGTCGGCGACGCCGGATGCCACCGCCGCCCACGCCACCGCCGGCGCGACCCATAGCAGCACGCGCGGGTCGAACGGGAAGGGAATGAGGTACTCGCGACCGAACGTGACACGCCGGAGCCCGTAGAGCGCCGATACGTTCTCGGGCACGTCCTCGCGGGCGAGCGCGGCGAGGGCGCGCGTCGCCGCCATCTTCATCTCCTCGTTCACCATGGTCGCTCTCGCATCGAGCGCGCCGCGGAAGATGAACGGGAAGCAGAGGACGTTGTTGATCTGGTTCGGGTAGTCGCTGCGCCCCGTGGCGACGATCGCGTCGTCGCGCACCTTCTTCACCTCGTCCGGCATGATCTCCGGCACGGGGTTGGCGAGGGCGAAGATGATCGGGTTGGGCGCCATGCGCGCCACCATCTCCCCGGTGACCGCACCGGCCGCTGACAAACCGACAAAAACGTCGGCGCCGTCGAGGGCCTCGGTGATCGTGCGCAGGGGCGTATCGGCGGCGAATTGCGCCTTGTACGGATCCATCCCGTGCGCGCGACCTGTGTAGATCACCCCTTCCTTGTCGCACATGAGGATGTGCTCGCGCTTCACGCCAAGGCGCTCGTAGTGCATGGCCGTCGCGATGGCGGCTGCGCCGGCCCCGGAGAATACCACGCGAATTTCCCCAAGCTGCTTGCCGACGACCTCTACGGCATTGAGCAGCGCCGCCCCCGTGATGATCGCCGTCCCGTGCTGATCATCGTGGAAGACGGGCACCTTCATGGTCTTGCGCAGCGTCTCCTCGATGTAGAAGCAGTCGGGGGCCCGGATGTCCTCGAGGTTGATGCCGCCGACTGTGGGCTCGAGCAGCTGGCAGAACTTGATCATGTCGTCGGGGTCCTCGGAGCCGACCTCGAGGTCGAAGACGTCGAGGTCCGCGAACTGCTTGAAGAGGTTTCCCTTGCCCTCCATCACCGGCTTGCCCGCCAGGGCCCCGATGTTCCCCAGTCCGAGCACGGCGGTCCCGTTGGTCACGACGGCGACAAGGTTGCCCTTGGCCGTGTACCGGTAGGCGTCGTTGGGGTTCTTCTTGATCTCGAGACAGGGCTCCGCGACGCCGGGCGAATACGCGAGCGCGAGGTCGCGCTGGTTGGCGAGCGGCTTGGTCGGGACGACCGCGATCTTGCCCGGCCGGGGCAATTCGTGGTAGTCGAGAGCGTCCTTTCTCAGCATTCGACCAATCTAGGTGTCCGCACGAGGGGAGGGGACCGGGTGTGGGCGCCGGTCTCGAGGAACCTGCCAAGGCGAAGTACGGGAATCACGAGAAGCACGCGAAGCATGGGAGGCGGCCTGTCTTTCGCGTGCCTCCCGTGCTTCGCGTACTGCCCGTGATTCTCGTGATTCGCCCTTAGTTCCTTACGACCACCGGAGGATATGCCGACTTCAACGCCGAAACGTAGTCGGCAAAGAGTGCCTTCGTCCCGGCAAACTCCTGCTGCACCTTCGCCCGAAACCCGGCGTCGGTCGCAAAGTCGTACAGCAGCGCCGCCATCGACATCGCATCGATGCGGAAGCCTGTGTGCCCCACGTCGTTCAACGCGTCCGCTTCCATCTCGTAGGTGTGAAAGCCCCCGGTCGAGGTGAACGCGCTGAAGCCCACGCCGGGGATGTCGCGTGAGACGCTCCCCGTTTCCTCCCACCCCTGCGGCTTCTGTGGATCCGCGAGGACGCGCGTGCCGCCGTACTTCCTGATGTAGGCGAAGGCGACCTCATTGAGCGCGCCGGTGGAGATGCCGTCGCGCATGCTGCCATAGGGCTCGATGGACACCTTGGTGCCGGTGGAGAGCGCGGCGCCTCGGGCGGCGTTGTCGACCATCTCGCGGACCTGCGCGAGGTACACTTCGTCGGGGTACCGGATGTAGAAGTCCGCCACGGTGCGGTCGGGCACCACGTTAGGCGCCTTGCCCCCTTCGACGATGATCCCCTGGATACGCGCTTCCGGGCGCACGGACTTCCGAAGTCCATCGACGTCGACGAAGAATCGCACCACCGCCGAGAGCGCGTCGCGCCCTTCCCATGGTGTCATCTGGTGCGCGGGGGCGCCGGTGAAGACGTAGCGCACGCCGTCGATATTGAGGCAGCAGGTGCCGAAGCCCGGGGCGGGGCGCTGCGTGTTGACCGACGAGTGCGATCGCACCACCACGTCGATGCCCGCGAACACCTTCTGCTCGTGCATCACCGTCTTGGACGGCGGCGGCATCATTTCTTCCGCAGGAGTCCCGATCACCGTCACGGTGCCCGGCGTGCGCGTGCGCGTGAGGAACTCCGCCACCGCGATCGCGGCCGCGAGTCCGACCGGTCCCTGCGCGCTGTGCTGGTCGCCGTGGAAGTCACGCGTCGTGCCGCGCAGCGCATCGTATTCAACGACAATGCCGAGGTTGGGTCCCGGGATGCCGTTGCGATACGTGGCCACGAACGCCGTGGGAAGGCCGGCGACGCCCATCGTCACGTCGAAGTCGTGGCGCCCGAGCCAGTCGGCGAGGATCTTCACCGAGCGCGTCTCCTTGAACCCGATCTCGGGGTGAATCGTGAGGTCGTCGCTCATGGCCTGGAGTTCGCGTTCCCACAGCTCGCGCGCGCGTGCGACCACCGCGTCGCGCGCGGGGCTCGCGG
>JACMLI010000338.1 GCA_014379705.1 Gemmatimonadaceae bacterium | reverse complement strand
GTCGACCCATCGCCCTGGCTCGCCGCCTTCGTTGAGGCACTGGGAATTGCGGACGTCCTCATCCTCGCTGATCCGGCGTATGAGCCGGCAGCGCGCGTCCTCGCCCTCGCCGATCCGGATCGCGTGACGACGGTCGTCGCGATTCACTGCGGTCGTTGGGTGGCGAGGATTGACACCCTCGAGCGGGCGTCTAAGGTGAAGCGATGGTAGATGCGCCGACACGGCGGTCCGCGCCGCGTCCTTCTTTCGTCACCAATGCCCCCAGGCGAACCACAGCGTCCACGGCATGGAGGAGGCGCCTGATGCGATCGCGCGGGGTGACGTTCGCGATGGCCGCGCTCCTCGTCGCTTGTCGCGGCAATGACCTCCCGCCGCACGCGACGCGATTCTCCCCGCCTGAAGTTTACCGCACGTGGTGGAAGATGGTGGAGGCGTGCTCTGGCCTGCGCGGCGCCTTCGACGACGTGCACTGGTATCGCGCGTCCGTCGTCGAGTTGCAGGAGCGCGAGGGCAACGGCACGCTGGCGTATTGGGAGGAGCGGGGAAACCGGATCGTGCTCTCCGACAACGTCGTCGACTTTGGCCGTGGGGTGCGCCACGAGATGCTGCATGCCCTCGTGAGGCAGCGCGGGCATCCCCGTGAACTGTTTGCAGAGCGGTGTGCCGGCGTGGTGCAATGCGAGGAGCAGTGCGCGGCCCGCGTGGCGCTTGACTCCACAGGACCGCGCTTTATCCAGGAGACTCTGACCACGGCATGACACCCGTCACCGCCGCGGGAGCCGACGCGCGGATCGCCCTCGATTCACGTCGGCACGTCCCACGGTGACAGCGCGGAACACGGGCGCACGGCAGCGTGCACGGACACCCGAGATGGCGGCGCGTGCCGCCGAGGAGCGTCCCATGTCCGTCCGCTCGTTCGTCCGTGCCGTGCTGCTGGTTGGCGCGCTGCCCGTCGTTGGTGCCGCCCAGGGGTCGGGCCCGCCGCCCACCTGGGAACAGGCCTTCACCCGGTCGTGGAAAGGCGTGCACGACAAGCTCCTCGCCATGGCAAAGGACACGGAGCTTCCGGACGCGAAGCTCGAGACACGGCCGCATCCGGACTCGCGCACCATCCTTGATGAACTCCGGCACGTCACCATCGGCCTCGAGATGACGACGGCGCAGCTCAAGGGCGAGCCGTTCGACTACATGGCGCGCGAGAAGGCCGACGCGTCAAAGCCGCGGACGCGGGCGTCGATGGTGAGCGAAATGGAAGCCGCGATCGCCGCCTCCTACCCACTCGTGGAGTCCAGGCCGAGCCCACGCCTCCTGGGGTGGCTGGAGCATCAGGGCGAGCACTACGGCAAGATCGTGTCGGGCTACCGGTTGGCGGGCGTTGTACCCCCGGTCAGCCGACCGAAGAAGTAACGCCTCTGTTCGTCGCTCTGGAAAAATGACACTGGGTCAGAGGGGTTCGTCGCTCGGCGTAGGCCGGAGCCCCGTGTCGTTTGCCGAATGCCCGCGATAGCGCTCACCTGGCAGGGACATCGGAATCGATGTCCCTGTCCGGCCGTTCGCCTCCTATCTTGAAGGTTCACCGGGGAGACGGGCATGGCCGAGCTCAAGACGAAGAAGACGCGCGACAGCGTCGCCGCGTTCATCGCAAAGGTCGAGGATCCCGGAGCCCGGCGCGACTGCGCCACGCTCAAGGCGATCATGGAAGACGTGACGAAGGAGAAGGCGGCGATGTGGGGGACGAGCATCGTCGGCTTCGGCACGTACCACTACAAGTACGCGAGCGGCCAGGAGGGCGATTGGCCCTTCGTCGCGTTCTCCCCGCGGAAGAAGAGCCTCACGCTCTACATCACGCCCGGCTTCGCGGAGTACGAGGCGCTGCTGGGCAAGCTCGGAAAGCACTCGACCGGCAAGACGTGCCTGTACGTCACGTCGCTCGACGACGTGCACCTCCCGACGCTCAAGACACTCGTCAGGAAGTCGGTGAAGGAGATGAAGCGCATCGTGAAGGAGCGCACGAAGCAGGCATGAGGGACGCGGGAGCGATCACCTTTCGCCGCCTCACCATGGCGGACCTGCCGATGTTCATCGAGTGGCGCGGGCGGCCGCACGTGATGGAGTGGTGGCCGAACGAGCGCGCGCGCGACATCGAAGCCGAATACGCGGAACTCACGGCGCCCGGGTCGACGACCATTCCCTACGTTGCGCTGCGCGAGGGTGAGCCCGTGGGCTACATCCAATCCTACGTGGCCGCGGGATCTGGCGAGGGCTGGTGGCCCGACGTGACAGATCCCGGGGTGCGAGGCATCGACCAGTTCCTCGCCCACGCCGGCCACCTCAACCAGGGGATGGGGACGGCGATGGTGCGCGGCTTCGTCGAGACCCTGTTTGCCGATCCCGCCGTGACGCGGGTGCAGGTCGATCCTGCGCCCGACAATGCGCGCGCGATCCGCTGCTACGAGAAGGCAGGCTTTCGTGCGCACGGCCTGATCGAGACGCCAGATGGCAAGGCGTTGATCATGTACTGGGATCGCGGGGCATGACCGACCGGCGGTACGCCGTCCCGTTCGACCCGGAGTACTTCGCGCGACGGGCCGCAGCGGGCGAACCTGACACGCCATTGGACGCGTTCCGCCACGCGTATGCGTCCCGGCATTGGGAGGGCGCGGAGTCGCCGTCGGGGCCGGGATCGAGCCTCGACCAGACCGCCGTGGTGCGCCGCCGCCTGCCCCAGCTGCTTTCCCGGCTTGGTGTCCAGCGACTGCTCGACCTGCCGTGCGGTGACTTCCACTGGATGTCGACCGTGGACCTGGGCGAGGTGTCGTACATCGGGGGCGACCTCCTTCCCGAGCTCATCGAGGCAAACGATCGGCAGCATCGCGCGCCGCGTCGGGCGTTCCGCGTACTCGACCTGCTCCGCTCGGAACTGCCCATCGTGGACCTCGTCCTGTGCCGCGACTGCCTCGTGCACTTCGCCTTCGCCGACATCGAGCGTGCCGTGGGGAACATCCGCGCCTCCGGGGCGGCCTGGCTGCTCACCACCTCATTCCCGGCGCAGGGGGTGAACGAGGACATCACCACTGGCGACTGGCGGCCACTCGACCTCACGGCAGCCCCGTTTCACTGGCCCGTGCCGGACGAGCTGTTCGCGGAGGAGTGCACCGAGGGAAACGGGGCGTTCGCCGACAAGAGCCTCGGGCTCTGGCGCGTCGCACAACTGCCAGGCGTCTGACTGCCGTCGCTCCTGTGAAGGCAGGAGGCGTCTGACCTGCCGTCGCTCCTGCGAAGGCAGGAGCCCAGGGTCGTTGTAATAACCTTTCACGACTCTGGGCACGCTGCTTTCGCAGGTGCGACGCGCGGGTAGATCAGGGCACGACGGAGACCGCGAGGTCGCGCACCGAACCCGCGAGCTTCTGCACCTTGGGCGCGTCGCACGAGCCGCGGGCGTCGCCATCGAGCACCGTCGCGAGTGCCGTCAGCGCCTCACGACGCTGCAACCCCGAAGCCCGCTCGGCGCCCGTCAGCGCCTGGCGCACCGTGCCAATGCGCGCCGCCGACAGGCATTTGTTGCGCTCGAGCTGGTCCACATACGCGCGCGCGAGCGCAAAGCTCGGCGGCCACACCAGCTTGGGCTGCCCCTGCGCGTTCAGGTAGTCCAGGTGCACCGTCTTCGCTGCGTCGATCTCGTTCTGGCTGATGAACGTGCTCGGTGTGAGTTCCGCCACGTCGAGCCCGCGGCCGATCTCGGAGCTTACGATCGCGCCGTTGTACCAGTACACGGACCACGAACCGCCGTTGCCCATCTGCGTCGAGTCCACCGGCCCGCGATCGAAGAAGGCGATCTCATGGGGGTTGGACGCGTCCGTCCAGTCAAACACCGAAATGCCGCCCTGATACCACGCCTGCACCATCACGTCGCGCCCCGGTATCGGGATGAGCGAGCCGTTGTGCGCCACGCAGTTCTCGTTCGCCGTCTGCGCCGCCGGGAGCTTGTAGTAGCTCTTGAAGTTCATCTTGCCGTTCTCGATCGCGAAGATCGCATTCGCCCCCCACTCCTTGCGATCGGTCGCGCGGCATTTCGGCGCGCCGCCACCGCCCCACTCATCGGAGAACAGCACCTTCGTGCCGTCGTTGTTGAACGTCGCGGAGTGCCAGTACGAGAAGTTCGAGTCCGCCACGGCGGCGATGCGCACCGGGTTCGCCGGGTCGCGGATGTCGAGCAGCAGTCCGTAGCCTTCGCACGCTCCGCCCGCGAGGCCGAGCGCCGGATAGACGGTGATGTCGTGGCACTGCGTCGGGCCCGGGCGCGGCCCACTTCCCGTTGCCGGCTCCTCGCCGATCATCTTCGCGATCATGCCAGGCAGCGCGGCGCGAAGCGTGGCACTGTCGGCGGCCGTGGGCGCGCCCGTTCCCTGGCGCGCCGCCACGATGCTGTCGAGCATCGGCTTGGTGAACTGCGGAGGAATGACCATCTCCGCGCCCATCACGAGCGCCGTGAACATTCCCTTCGCGCGGGCCTCGGCGGCATCCTTTGCAGCCGCCGCCACGTCTTCCGGCGCCTCACCGTGGCGCGCCGGCGCCGTGAGGTCAGTGAAGATGCGCGGCGAGTTGACGATCGCGGCGGCCGTTGGATTGGCGAGCGGCACCTTGATCACTTCGATGCGGAAGAGCGCCGAATTCGCGTCCTTGTCCGGCGACGCACTCACGCACCCCGGCAACTCGTCAGGCGAGCGCACGCCCGCCGAGCCGGACACGTAGATGTAGACGTTCTGCTGGTCGCGCGGGTCCTCGAGCACCGTGTGCGTGTGCGACCCGCGACACGTCTGCACGTTCGCGATGTACTTCGGGTTGACGATATCGGTGATGTCGAAGATGCGAACGCCGCGCAGCCGCTCCTTGCTTACCGCTTCCTTCACGCCTCCATCGCCGCAATCGAGACGACCGCCCATGCCCTCGCCGGACACGAAGAGCAGGTTCTTGTAGACCGAGACGTCGCTCTGCGACGCCGGGCAGAAATACGCCGTCTTGAGCGTCGGCTTGCTCGGGTTCGTGATGTCCCACACCTGGAAGCCGTTGTAGCTCCCCTGGATCGCGTAGTTGCCGGTGAAGGCAAGGTCGGAGTTCGTGGCGCCGACGAACTTTTCCGAGGGCGGGGTGCGCGACAGCACCTTGAGGTTCCACTGCGCCTCCGCCGCGTCCATCATGC
>JACMLI010000337.1 GCA_014379705.1 Gemmatimonadaceae bacterium | reverse complement strand
GGTCGGCGTCGACGCCGATGGCGAGCTTGCCCTGCTTGCGCGCCGCCTCGAAAACGCCAAGGCCCGTGGACCCGGAGGCGTGGAAGATCACGTTGACGCCCTGTTGGTACTGGCTCAGGCCCAGCTCCTGGCCGCGCCCCGGATTCTTGAACGCGTCGGGCGTCACGCCGGCATACTGGGCAATCACCGTGCAGTCGGGACACACCGCTTTCACCCCCGCCCGGTACCCCATCTCGAACTTGTGGATCAGGGGGAAATCCATACCCCCGACGAACCCGAGCTTCTTGCTGTTGCCGACCAGCGCCGCGAGGGCGCCGACGAGGAAGGACCCCTCCTCCTCGCGGAACTTGAGGGCGGCGAGGTTGGCGGGGGGCATGACCGGCTTGCCCGTCGCGTCGATCGGCACGGCATAGTCGACGCCGGCGAACTTCACGCCGGGATATTCACGGGCGAGGAGGGTCAGGTCGTCGGAAAAGATGAAGCCGACGCCGACGACGAGGTCCATGCCCTCGGCGGCGAGGAGCCGGAGGCCGGCCTCGCGGTCGGATCCCTCGCCCGGTTCGATGAAGCGGACCCTCGCGCCCAGGTCCTTCATGGCCCGCTCGGCGCCCGAGAAGGCCCCGTCGTTGAAGGACTTGTCCCCGCGCCCGCCGACGTCGAAAACGATCCCGACGTCGATACCGCCAGCGCCCGCGGTGACGCGCGTGGCACCAGCGGGTTCGACGAATTGCAGTCCCAGGTGCACCGCGAGCAGGAGCCCAAGGACGACGAGGAGTTTGCGCATGAACGTGGGGAAAGGTCGCGGCTGCTCAGGGGAGCCGGAAGGGGCCGTCTTGGGAGGCGAACTGGGGAGGGGCTGGGGGGAATACGGGAGGGCTGAACAACGGAAGCATGAGAGGCACGAGGAGCACGAGAAGCACGCGAAGCACGAGGAGCACGGGAAGCACGAGTCGGCGCATCCCCTCCGGTCGTCGCACCGGCGAAGGCCGGTGCCCCGTGTCGTTCTCAGGGAACCGCGCGCCTCTCAGTAATTTGCATCAGGAAAGTGACTCACGCCGGGGAGGGTCGAGTGACCTCGAGGTTGCGCACGATCGTCGAAGAAGCGGCCAGCGAGTTCTCCCGCGCCGATGCCACGCGCGCGGGGACGCGCCCGGCGGCGGGCAAGTGGAGCGCGAAGGAGATCATCGGTCACCTCATCGACTCCGCGGCGAACAACCACATCCGCTTCGTGACGGGTCCGGCGCGCGACGACCTCGTCTTTCAAGGTTACGACCAGGAGGCGTGGGTCGCCGTGCAGCGCTACGACACGGCCGACTGGCACACGCTCGTCGCGTTCTGGCGGGCGTACAACCTCCACCTTGCGCACGTCATCGAGGCCATTCCCGACGGCGTGAAGAATGCACGACGTGACCGGCACAACTTCGATCGCCTCGCCTTGCGTGCCGTGCCAACCAGCGAGCCGTCGACCCTTGGCTACCTCATGGACGACTACGTGGTGCACCTCGAGCACCACCTCGCCCAGGTGCGCGCTCTCCTCGCATAGGACGATGCGCGCGATGGCTCACGGCACGGCGCGCATGGCGCGCGCTGAGCGATCGAGCGCCTCACGCAAGGCGTGCAGCGCGTGCGACGTGGTCTC
>JACMLI010000336.1 GCA_014379705.1 Gemmatimonadaceae bacterium | reverse complement strand
TCGGTGGCCCTGCCGAACGACGAAATGAAGGGGCGCATCATCGGCCGCGAGGGTCGCAACATCAGGGCGTTCGAACTGGCGACCGGCGTGGACGTGGTGATCGATGACACACCGGACACGGTGGTCGTCTCGTGCTTCGATCCGATTCGGCGAGAGGTCGCGCGCCTGGCGCTCGAGAAGCTCGTGACCGACGGCCGAATCCACCCGGGGCGCATCGAGGAAGTCGTCGCCAAGTCCCGCCGGGAGATCGACGCCCAGATCGTCGAACTCGGCGAGCAGGCGGCGTATGAGACGGGCATCCACGGACTGCACGCCGAGATCATCAAGCTCATCGGCCGGATGAAGTGGCGCACGAGCTACGGCCAGAACATCCTCGACCACTCCAAGGAGGTTGCCCACCTCGCGGGGATCATGGCCGCGGAACTCGGGCTCGACGTCACGATGGCCAAGCGCGGGGCGCTCTTGCACGACATCGGCAAGGTCCTCACGCACGAGCACGAGGGCACGCACGTGCAACTGGGCGTCGAAATCGCGACCAAATACGGCGAGCATCCCCTGGTGATCAACGCGATCGCCGCGCACCATGACGACGTGCCGCACGAGAGCGAGGTGTCGGTGCTGGTGCAGGCGGCCGACGCGATCTCCGGTTCGCGCCCGGGCGCGCGTCGCGAGGCGTTCGAGACCTACGTGAAGCGGCTCGAGGGCCTGGAGAAGATCGCCAGTTCCTATCGCGGCGTGGAGAAGGTGTTTGCCATACAAGCGGGCCGCGAGGTCCGCGTGCTCGTGACGCCGGACGCCGTCGACGACAATCGCATGACGGCGATGGCCGACGAGATTGCCCGCCGCATCGAGGCCGAACTGCAGTATCCGGGACAGATCAAGGTGGTTCTCATCCGTGAAACGAGGGCTGTCGATGTCGCTCGCTGAAGTCGAGGAAGGCGCAGGGGCTCGATTGATCGACGGCGTCGCCGTCGCGCGCGCAGTCCGCGAGGACCTGAAGTCCGAAGTCGCCGAGCTCGCGGCGCGGGGCATCGTCCCGGGGCTCACCGTGGTGCTCGTGGGAGAGGATCCCGCCAGTGCCGTCTACGTGCGCTCGAAGGAAAAGACGAGCGTGGAACTCGGCATGAAGGGCGCGACGGTCCGGCTGCCCGCGTCGACGTCGCAGGCCGAGCTCGAGGCGCTGATCGACCGGCTGAATGCCGATCCCGCGGTCCATGGCATCCTGGTCCAGAGTCCGCTGCCGAAGCACATGGACGAGAACACGATCGTGCGGCGCATCGACCCGGCGAAGGACGTGGATGGGTTCCACCCGGTCAACGTTGGCAAGCTGCTGATCGGCGAGAAGGACGGCTTCGCGCCGTGCACGCCAGCCGGCGTACAGGAGCTCCTGGTGCGCTATGGCGTGGACACCACGGGCAAGGAAGCGGTGGTCATCGGGCGGAGCAACATTGTGGGCAAGCCGATGGCTGCGCTGCTGATCCAGGCCGGTGTGGGCGCGAACTGTACGGTCACCATCTGCCACAGTCGCACGAAGGATCTCGCGTCACACACGCGCCGCGCTGACATCGTGATCGCGGCGATCGGGAAGCCCGAGGTGATCACCGGTGACATGATCCGCCCCGGCGCCGTGGTGATCGACGTGGGCATCAATCGCGTGCCTGACGCGTCGGCCCCCAAGGGCTATCGCCTCGTCGGTGACGTGCACTTCGAGAGCGCCCGCCAGGTGGCGGGCATGATCACGCCCGTGCCGGGTGGGGTGGGCCCCATGACGATCGCCATGCTGCTCAAGAACACCGTGAGGGCGGCGCGTCAGGCGGGGAAGTGAAGCGGGGTCCGGGGCCGCGCTCGACTCCCATCCGGGGGCCTGAACCGGACCTCTTTCCCGGGGCCGCGACGCCAGCGCCGGCCGCGAAGCGCAAGGGGCCGGTCAACGCGATGCCCGGCGAATCGCCCGAGGGGGCGTTCAGCGTCGATGACCTCGCGCAGCTCGTGCGCACGATGGTGCAGGGGAGCTTTCCCCCCATGTGGGTCTCGGGAGAAGTCTCTCAGTTCACGAAGCACCGCAACGGGCACTGGTACTTCACGCTCAAGGGCGAGCAGTCGTCGATTCGTTGCGTGATGTGGGCGTCGGCGACGTATCGCGTACCCACCGCGCCTGACGAGGGCATGAAGCTCGTGGTGCTCGGTGCGCTCGACGTGTTCACCGGACGCACGGACCTGCAGTTTTCCGTGCGGGCGATCCAGGCGCAGGGCGACGGGCTGTGGCGGAAGGCCTTCGAGGAAGTGCGCGGGCGCCTCCTCGCCGATGGACTGCTCGATGACGCGCGCAAGCGCTCACTCCCCTTCTTTCCCCGCTGTCTTGCGGTGATCACGAGTGCCGATGGCGCCGCCTTTCACGACGTCGTGTCGGTGGCGCGACAGCGCAATCCGCTGGTGAACATCATCCTCGTTCCGGCCGCCGTGCAGGGAGAGGACGCCGCGCGTTCGTTGCGCATCGCACTGGACCGCCTGTATCGCTGGGGTGGCGCGGACGTCGCCATCATCGGTCGAGGGGGCGGCTCTCGTGAGGACTTGTGGTGCTTCAACGATGAAAAGCTGGCGCGCAAGATCGGTGAGTCGCCGATCCCGGTGATCTCGGCCGTCGGCCACGAGGTGGACGTGACGATCTGCGACCTTGTCGCCGACTTCCGTGCCGCGACGCCTTCGGCCGCCGCCGAGCGCGCCGTCCCGATCCTCGACGACCTGGTGCGCGTCGTGCGCTCCCTCGGTCGCCGCCTCTCGGACGCGTCGGTGAACCGCGTCCGCGACAAGCGACGCAACCTGAGTCTGGCGGCGCGCCGGGCCACGCTGGCCGCGAACGGCCTCATCGAGAAGCGCCAGTTGCACCTCAAGGCCCTCGCGGGCAAGCTGCACGTGCTGAGTCCCCTGGCGACGCTGAGTCGAGGCTATGCGGTCGTGACGGACGATGCGGGGCATGTCATCACCAGTGTCGAAGGCGTCGACGCCGGCGATGCCATCGTCGTGCGGCTGCGCGACGGCCAGGTGCACGCCAGCGTGGACCGCACCGCACGCAAGACAAACAACGGGGAGCTGGTCGCGCCCCCCGATGACGGAGGAGCCGATGGCCACGTTTGAGGTCGCACTTCAGCAGCTGGAATCCATTGTCGAGGAGCTCGAGCGTCCCTCGATTCCCCTCGATCGCGCCCTCGTGCTCTTCGAGCAGGGCATCGAGCACCTGCGGGTGGCCTCGGAGGACCTGGGGCGCGCGGAGGAGAGCGTGAAGGTGCTCGTCGCGCGCGCCGGCGGGGTGTTGAGCGTCACCGAGTTCAATGCCTGAAGGCAGCACCGCCACCGCGGAGGGCGCACGTCGGGCGATCGACGCGTCGCTGGGACGCCTGGCCAGCCAGGCGTCCACGCTCGTTCCCGGGCGCGTCGGCGAGGCGATCGGGTATGCCCTCTCGGGCGAAGGGAAACGGATCCGCGGGCGCCTCGTGCTCGCCGCATTCAACGGGTGCGGGGGCACCGGGGACGCCGGTGAGCTGGCAGCGGCCGTGGAGGTGGTGCACGCGTATTCGCTCGTGCACGACGACCTGCCGTGCATGGACGACGACGACATGCGCCGTGGGCGGCCGACCGTGCACCGGGCCTTCGACGTGTCCACGGCGACCGCGGTGGGGCTCGTGATGATCCCCCTCGCCGCCCGTGCCGCGTGGCGGGGGGCCGCGTCGTTAGGCCTGGCGCCGGAACAACGCGCCGCCATCGTGCGTTGCCTGATGCGGGCCTCGGGGGCCGAGGGAATGGTCGGCGGGCAGCTGATGGACCTCGAGGCCGAGGGGGAGCAGGTCACGCTCGAACAACTCGAGCGGATCCACCACGGCAAGACGGGCAGCCTCATCGAGGCCTCGGTGGTGATCGGGGGGCTGGGGGCCGGGGCCTCGGAAGCGGTGATCGAGTCGCTCGGGCGCTACGGGGCAGCGGTGGGGCTCGCCTTCCAGATTGCCGACGACGTGCTCGACGTGACCTCGACAACCGCGCAGCTGGGGAAGACGGCGGGGCGGGACCTCGACCTTCGAAAGAGCACGTATCCGGCGCTTCTGGGCGTGGACGGGGCGCGGGCGCGGGCGGAGGCGCTGGTCGCCAGGGCGATGGCGGCGCTGGAGGAGGTGGGGCTGTCGGGAGGGGAGTTGCGCGAACTCGCGGAGTTCGCGGTGAAGAGATCTTCCTAGAGGAGAAGCGCGTCGCCTGCACTTGAGCCTGAGGCTCAGGCAAGCCACCTTCCGACACCATGTCGTTACTCGACCAGATCACGACGGCGCAAGACGTTCGAGCCCTCGCCCGGGAGCAGCTGCAACCCCTCGCCGACGAGGTCCGTGCCCGGCTGATCGACGTCTGCTCGAGAACCGGGGGGCATATCGGCGCCGGCCTCGGGGTGGTCGAACTGACCGTCGCGTTACACCACGTGTTCGATACCCCTCGGGACCAGCTCGTGTGGGACGTCGGCCACCAGGGCTATCCGCACAAGGTCCTCACGGGGCGCAACGACCGCATGGAGACCATGCGGCAGGAGGGGGGCCTCTCCGGCTTCCTCAAGCGCAGCGAGAGTCCCTACGACACGTTCGGCGCGGGCCATGCCGCCACCTCGATCTCGGCAGCGTTAGGCATCGCCGCGGGACGCGACGTGCTCGGCGAGGACTACAAGGTCGTGGCCATCATCGGCGACGGCTCGCTGACGTCCGGCCTCGCGTACGAGGGCCTCAACAACGCGGGACACTCCGACCGCGACATCATCGTCATCCTCAACGACAACGAGATGTCGATTGCTCCCAACGTCGGGGCGATGTCGAAGTACCTCACGCAGGTCCAGCGCAACCCGATCTATAACCGCGTGCGCAGCAAGATCGGCGACGTGATCGGGAAGAACCGCGCGCTTGACACGCTCGTGCGAAAGTGGGAGGAGAGCGTCAAGTCCTTTCTCACGCCCGGCGTGCTCTTCGAGGAACTCGGGTTTCGCTACTTCGGCCCCATCCCGGGCCATGACATGGGGGCGCTCGTCGAGACGCTGTCCGCCGTGCGCCAGATGACAGGCCCGCGCCTCATCCATGTGATCACGCAGAAGGGACGTGGCTTCCCCGCGGGCGAGCATGGAGAGAAGTGGCACGCGCTGCCTCCCGGACACGACCCGGCCACCGGCAAGCAGCTCAAGACGTCGAGCGCGAACCCGGCGTACACCGCGCTGTTCGGCAAGGGGCTCTCCGAACTGATGGATGAGGACCCGCGCGTCGTCACGATCACCGCGGCCATGCCGAGCGGCACGGGCACGGGCATCGTCGCCAAGGCGCACCCGAAACGCTTTTTCGATGTAGGGATCGCCGAGGGACATGCGGTGACGTTCGCGGCCGGCCTGGCAACGCGCGGTCTCAAGCCGGTGGCGGCGATCTACTCCACGTTCCTCCAGCGCGCCTACGACAACATCATCCACGACATCGCGATCCAGCACTTGCCCGTGACGTTCTGCATGGACCGCGCGGGACTCGTGGGGGAGGATGGCGAGACGCACATGGGGCTGTACGACATCGCCTACATGCTCGCGGTGCCCGGGATGGTGGTCACGGCGCCGCGCGACGGCACCGAGATGCTCGCCCTGCTGCGGGCCGCCACGGCGCATGACAGCCCGTGGTCGATTCGGTATCCGCGCGACGCGTCGCCCGACGTGGTGGGCCCGATGCGCGACATCCCCGCAACCCCATTCGGGACGTGGCAAGTCGAGCGGAAGGGGAGCGAGGTCGCCATCGTCGCCGTGGGCACGATGGTCCTGCCCTCGCTCGCCGCCGCCGAGATCCTGGCCCGCGACGGACTCAACGTCTCCGTCGTGAATGCGCGCTTCCTCAAGCCGTACGACGAGGTCACCCTCAATGCGCTCCTGGCGAGCCACCACACGCTCTTCGTCGTGGAGGAGGGCACGGTGGTGAATGGCTTCGGTGCGTACCTCGCCGGTATCGTGCAGCGGCTCGATGGGTCCGTTCGCGTGGTGCCGCACGGCGTGCCGGATCGCATCATCTATGCGGCGCCGCGGCCGCGACAGCTCGCCGCGTGCGGCCTCGACGCGCCGGGGATCGCGGACAAGGTGCGTGCCTTGCACGGCACCGAGGCGGTCGCTGGTTGATGCGTGTCGGCGTCGTTGGAAACCGGGGATACCCGGAACTCGCGTCCTTCCTCGACCGGCTGCAGCACGCCGCCCCGTCGACCGACGTGGTGCTGGCGTTCGAGCCGGCGCTGCACGAACTGGTGCCGCGCGCGGAACGCATGGATTCCGACACGCCGATCGAGGCGCTGATCACGCTCGGCGGAGATGGCACGTTCCTGCGGGGTGCGCGCGTGCTGGATGGGCGCGAGATGCCCATCCTCGGCGTGAACCTGGGGCGCCTTGGCTTCCTGACTGCCTGTGGTGGAGACGACGCCGAAGATGCGCTGCGCCGCTTTGCGCGCGGGGATTATGTGGCCGAGCCGCGGATGATGCTCGAGGCACAACTGTCGCGCAGCGGCGTGCCCCTCGAAAGCTGGTTCGCCCTCAACGACGTGGTGCTGCACGCCGGTGGCAAGGCGCGCGTGATCCGCATGGTGATCGACGCGAATGGCGAGCGGATCGCGTCGTACGCCGCCGACGGGCTGATCCTCGCGACCCCGACGGGCAGCTCGGCATATTCGCTCTCGTCAGGCGGGCCGATCGTGCACCCCGAGCTCGAACTGATCGGGCTCACGCCGATCTCGCCCCACACGCTCACCGTGCGTCCCATCATGCTCGCGCCGACCACCACCGTGAGCCTGCGCGTGGCCGATGACGAGAGTGAGCAGGCGATCACCGTCGATGGCCAGGAGAGCGCGGAGTTCGTGTATGGTGACGTGCTCACCGTGCGCCGCGCGACGCGTCGCGCCCTCCTCGTGCGCTTTCCGGAGACGACGTTCTTCGCGCGCATGCGGCACAAGATGGGGTGGGGAGGATTGTAGGGCCGTGCTGACCGAACTCCGGATCCGCAACGTCGCGATCATCGAGTCCGTGGCGTTGCCCCTCGAACCGGGCTTCAACGTGCTGACGGGTGAGACGGGGGCGGGAAAGTCGATCATCGTCGAGGCCCTCGGGCTTCTGTTCGGCGAACGGGCGTCGTCGGACGTGGTGCGCACGGGGGCGGATCGCGCGACGGTCGAGGGCGTGTTCGACGTGCAGCAGCATCCCCGAGTCGTGGCGCTGCTCGACGAACGGGGCATCGAGGTCGAGGGTGGCGTCGTGGTGTTCAAGCGGGAGGTCAGCTCCGCAGCGCGCAGTCGCGCATGGATCAACGGGACCGTCGTGACGTCCGCGGTGCTCGCGGAGGTCGGCGCGCGACTCGTGAACATCCACGGGCAGCACGAGTCCCGGGGGCTGCTCGAACCGGACGCGCAGCGCGACATCCTCGATGCATACGCCGGAGCCGGGTCTGCGGTGTTGCGGGTCGCGCGCGCCTGGGAGCTGCTGACGGGGGTCCGCGCCGGGATCGCGACGCTCGTCGCGCG
>JACMLI010000335.1 GCA_014379705.1 Gemmatimonadaceae bacterium | reverse complement strand
CTTCCTGGCAGAGGGCATGAACGCGCTGCGCGATGATGATCATACGTGATGAACCCAGCCGCTCCGGGGCGGGGTACTGCAACGCGACGAATCTGGCACCGCGGGAATCGACCGCGCGAGGGGTCGAATCGTTGGCAAGTTCCTGACTGGGAACCCGGGCTCCTAACGCTTCCTCACCGGGCCCCTCGGCCCCTCGTCCCCCGCGCGCAGGAATGTCGTCAGCAAACGTCGCGCGGTCGCCGTAGATTGCTCGTGGCGTCGTTGAAATGTCCCTTTCCCACGGGGTTGCTGGACCTGTCATGAGTTCTGCCTCGTCCATCGTGCGCTTTCTCGTCATCCTGCTGGCGGCCGTCCACGCCTGCCTTCCAGCAGCGGTGTCAGTGGCGCACGCACGCGAGGCGGTCTGGGAGTCCGAGACGCGGGGAGTCAGCCGGGTGGAGTCTCCCGGCCAGCATGAGAGCCACGCCGTTCCGGCAGCGGAGTGCGGCGTCTGTACCTACGTGGCTGCCGTCTTTCGCGCGTCGCACGGGGCGGCTCCGGCACCCGTAGTGTTGCGTGTCGCGGCGCCCCCTTCTGCCCGCCTGGCGGTCGCCGCACGCGCCGGCGAAGGTCTCCTCCCTCCGCCACGGGGCCCGCCAGCCGTCTGAGCCGTTCCTCTCCGTGAGCACAAGCGTGCACCGGTGAGGACCTGTGCTGCCAGCACGACGCGCGACGCACGTGGTCATCCGCCACGCGACGTCGGCGTCCAGACGGATTCTCAGGCGGAGCCTTCCATGTCACGTAAATTTTCTTTCACTGCAGTACATATTCTGCGCGCGATCACCGCGACGCTGGCCATCGCGGGCACGTCGACGAGTCTTTGGGCCGACGAGCCAGCCCACTCGGCAATCGCCGCGGCGCCCGCCATCGTCGGAACCGTCCGCGACTCTGCCGGCGTCCCCCTGCCTAACGTGCAGGTCGTGATCACCTCGCTCAACCGGGTGACGTCCACCGATCCCAAGGGGACGTTCGTCTTTCGCGGACTGCCTCCTGGGCGGTATCATCTCGACGCTGTCCTCCTGGGGTACGCGCGCTCGGAGGCCGAAGTCGTCGTGCCGGCCGACGGTGACGACGTTCGCGCCGACATCGTGATGAAGACGACTGCAGTTCGCCTGTCGAACGTCACGGTCTCTGCGTCACCGGTCGGCGGAGACGCACTCGGGATCACGCAGGCGACGATCGATCTCTCGGGCAAGGAGCTGGCGCGAAACCTCGGCACCAGTGTCGCGCAGACGTTGGCGAACGAGCCGGGCATGGCGATGCGCTACAATGGCCCCGCCGCCAACATCCCCGTGATCCGCGGACTGACGGGCGAGCGGATTCTCGTCCTGCAGGACGGAGATCGTTCCGGCGACCTCTCGGCGCCCTCGGCCGACCACGGGCTCACGATCGACCCGCTCGCCGCCAATCGAATCGAGGTAGTGCGCGGCCCCGCATCGCTGCTGTACGGGACGAGCGCGTTAGGCGGGGTGGTGAACGTCGTGTCCAATGACATCCCCACGACGGTGCCGACTCACGTCGCGGGCTATTTCGCGGGGATGGGCGAGTCGGTCAATCCAGGCGGCGCCGTGTCGGGCAGCATCGCCTTCCCGATCGGACGCGCCTTGGCGCTCCAGGTCGGCGGGGGCATTCGCAACTCGGGCGACACCTATCAGGGCGGGGGTGAACGCCTCTTCAATTCGGAATCGCGCAACAACAATCAGGTGGTGGGACTCGGCTACATCGGAGAGAAGGGAAGCGCCGGGGTCGCCTTCCGGCGGTACGACTTCCGCTACGGCCTCCCATCGACTGCCGACGACGCAGAAGCGGGAGCGAAGCTGGATGGCGTCCGCAATGACCTGAGAGGCCGAGCGGAGTTTGGAGGCGCCGGCGCCTTTCGGCTCTTTCGCGTAGACGGCTCGATGCAGACCTACACGCACGACGAGATCGAGAGCACGGGCGAAGTTGCGACATCGTTCGACCTCAAGACACAGACCCTCAACGGCGTGGTCAAGACACTCTTCGGCGCCGTGAATGGCGCGCTGGGCGTGAACGGCCTCTTCAAGCAATACGCCGCGACCGGCGAGGAAGCGCTGACGCCGGCGGCGAACAGCAACAGCGCCGGGGTATTCCTCTTCCAGGACATTCCCCTGCGCGCGGGAACGGGCGAGCACGTTCCGCGGCTCCAGGCGGGCGCCCGCTATGATCTCTTCCGGATCGAGTCGAAGGTCGGAGACGCAAAGTTTGGCCCGGCCAAGGCTCGCGACTTCAACACGTTCTCCGGGTCGCTGGGGTTGACGTTGCCGTTAGGCGCGTCGTCGTCGCTCGGGTTCTCTGCGGCGCGCGCCTTCCGCGCGCCTGGCGTCGAGGAGCTCTTCTCAAACGCGCTGCATGCCGCCACCGGCTTCTTCGAGGTGGGCGACGCGAATCTGCAGGAGGAGATCAACCAGGGCATCGACGGCGTCTTTCGCGTGCAGAGCGGCAAGGTCGATGCCCAGGTCTCGGGGTATTTCAGCACCATCGGGAATTACATCTTCACGGAGTTCGTGAGGGACACGCTCGTCGACGG
>JACMLI010000334.1 GCA_014379705.1 Gemmatimonadaceae bacterium | reverse complement strand
GCGATCGTCGTGCGCTGGGAGCGGCGCGACAATCGGCTCTTCCTGCGCGAGAACAAGTACGACGTGGTGGCCGACAGCACGCACGAGATGTCGCGCGCGGTGGAGGCGTCGAACTATTCGCCGATCGTCGCCGCGTTCAACGTCGACGCGTATGGTCCCGACAGCGCCGCCGTCGTCGACGTGACGCGGCTCTTTACCGCACCGCCGCCGGAGTTGAGCCCGGGCGCCACGCTACGCGGGGCCATCGACCCCAACCGCTCGCTGATCGAGCGCGTCGCCGCGTACCCGATCAATGTCGAGGTCGAGGCCATCCTGAGCGCGACGCCCCCGGGCACGCCGAACGCACCGGTGCCCAGCCCGTTCTTTCCCCAGGGCGGGCAGTTCCCGACCTCGAACTCGCTCGTGATGCACTGGAGCATCGTGCAGCTGCCCGCCCAGCCGATGATGCCGCGACTCTGGGACTCGCGGGTGGGCACGTACCCGCAGTCCCGCGTGGACTACAGCCGCCCCGAGCAGCGCGCACAAACCCGGACGTACATCAATCGCTACCGGCTGGAGAAGCGCGACCCGGGCGCGGCGATGTCGGAACCCGTCCGCCCGATCACCTACTACGTGGACCCGGCGACGCCGAAATGGCTGGTGCCGTTCGTGAAGGCCGGCATCGAGGACTGGAAACCCGCGTTCGAGGCCGCCGGTTTCCGCAACGGCATCGTCGCGCGCGATGCCCCCACGGCGCAGGAAGATCCCGACTGGTCCGCCGAAGATGCGCGCTACTCCGTCGTCCGGTGGCTCCCCTCGGACATCGCGAACGCGCAGGGCCCGAATGTCTCCGATCCACGCACGGGCGAGATCCTCGAGGCCGACATCTACATGTACCACAACATCATGGACCTGCAACGCGCCTGGTACTTCACGCAGGTGGGTCACCTCGACCCACGCGCGCGCATGTGGCCATTCCCCGACTCCCTGATGGGGCGCCTCGTGCAATTCGTCGTCGCGCACGAAGTGGGACACACGCTCGGCTTCGACCACAACCACAAGGCGTCGTCGACGTATCCGGTGGACAGTGTACGCAGCCGCACGTGGCTGGCCCGGATGGGGCACACGCCGACGCTCATGGACTACTCGCGCCTCAACTACACGGTGCAGCCCGAGGACAACGTGGCGCTCGCCGATCTCATTCCGGGCATCGGTCCCTACGACAAGTTCGCGACGCGATGGGTCTACGCACCGATCCCGGGCGCGCGCACGCCTGACGACGAGCTGGCGACCCTCGACCAGTGGTCGCGCGAGCAGGACGCGACCCCGTGGCTTCGCTGGAACGTCTCGGGCTCTCGCGGCGCCGATCCGAGCGATCAGTCCGAGGCCGTCGGCGACGCCGATCCGGTGAAGGCGACCGGATGGGGGCTCAAGAGCATCAAGCAGATCATGCCCCTGCTCATCCCGGCCTCCACAGGAACGCCGGGGGACTCGTATGCCGACCTGCAGCAGCTCTATGGTGCCTTGGTCGCCCAGTGGCAGCGCGAGATGGGGCACGTGGTGATCATGGTCGGCGGGACGTCATCGCAGGAGAAGCACGTTGGGCAGGAAGGCGTGCGCTTTACGCCGCACAGTCGCGCGCGCCAGCGTGAGGCCGTGCACTTCCTCAACCAGAACGCCTTCACGACGCCGACGTACTTCTTCCAGGATGACATCCTGCGCCGGATCGAGGTCGAGGGCGCGCTCCGCCGCGTGAACCAGGCGCAGTCCCTGGTGCTCAACCAGCTACTCGACGACCGAAGGCTCGAGCGACTCATCGAGCACTACGCGCTGGCCTCGTCGAAGGCCGGGCACTATGCGCCGAGCGAGATGCTCGCCGACCTCCGTGGCGGCTTGTGGTCGGAGCTGTCGGGTTCGCGCGTGTCGATCGACGCATCGCGCCGCGAACTGCAGCGCAGCTTTATCAACATCGCGCGCAACAAGGTGCAGCCCCCGCCATTCGCATTGCCACCCGGCGTCACGCTCCCCCCGGGCTTCATCGTCGGTCCCGCCCGGGCCACGAGCGACGTGCGGTCACTCTTCCGCGCGGAACTGCAAGCCATCGACGCCCGGGCGCGCGGCGCCATGGCGCGAAGTGCGGACGCCGAGACGCGGGCACACCTCGACTACGTGCGGGCGGAAATCGATCGCATCCTCGATCCGCGCTGAGCGGTGGAGCTGCAAGACGTTTACGCTGGGCGAAAGACGCGCAGGGCGCCCCGGGCGCGCCTGCGCGTGCTCGCATCGCGGGTATCTCCCGGTGTATGGCCGCGTCCGCAAGGCCTGGCAGGCCTGGCCGTGGCGTGCCCATCCTCCGGATACGGGCAAGGCCGAGCCGGCGGGCCCGTCGACGCCCTGCCCGACGTGTCAGCGCGTGTCACTGACCCACTACGCCTGCATGTCCCGACACACCTTCTTTGGGTCCGTGCTCCCCGGACCTCCCCACGCCGGGTTGTTGAGTTCTGTCTGCGCCGGCACGAGGACCAACTCGGTTCCATAGCGCCCGCCCTTGGCGTATGCGCCGGTGGGGAACACCGTCTCTGGAGGGCGCCTATACTGCCGCACGAGCCGACGCAGGTCGCCGAGGCGGTGCGCGGTGAAGTACATCCAGAGGGCGCGTTCCCGAAACAGCAGGTCGACGAGCGCCGACGGGGACCCAGGGTCGGCGAGAGGCGCGAGTCCGGCCTTCGTCGTACGAACGGCATTCAAGAGCGCCAACGCTCCGCCCGCGTCGCCACGCTTCAGTGCATACTCCGCTTCGATCAACCGCGCCTCGATTCCGCTGGCGAGCATGACGGGAGTGTTGATCGCAGGGAATTGATTGAAGAGCGGTGTCAACGTTCCATCCTGCCCCGCGCCGAGGCGCGTGCCATCAACTGCAATGCGCGGATCCCGGGCGCTCACGAAGTCGAGACCGTTGATGCCCTCCTTGTCCGCCGCGCCAAAGTTCTTGGTGGAGGTGAACCAGTTGAAAGCAGAGTTGATGGTGAGCGTGGTCGCATTCGACATCTCGACGTTGTAGACGTACGACGAAGGGACCGCCTGGGAGCCGGCACCATCCCCTCCGGCACCAACGACCTGGGCGGCCTTGTCGTACTGATCGAGATTGACGAACGTGCGCGCCTTGCCGATGCGCGCCGCGTGGCGGAAGGTCTGGTCGCTCGGCGAGGTGGAGAGGGTCGCGAGCGCGGAGTCGTACAAAACCAGGGCCTTGGCGTACAACTCTGGCGTGGTGAACGTCGTGGTGGACGGCGCGTCATCGGTCACGTTTGACACGGGGATGCCGTTGCAATGCGTCTCGGCCATCAGCGTGAAGACGAATCCGCTCAGCATGTAGAGCTGACCTGTCTGCGAAACTGCAGCGGAGGGCGCTGCCGGCGGAAACTTGTTGAGTGCGCGAATGCCGCGTGTAAGGCCATTGTACGCGTCCCCGAAGGGCGCCCACGATGCGTTGGCGGGGAAGAGGGCCGGATCCTGCGCGCGAATATCGAGGTGTTCGGATCCGCCGCGCGCCGTGAACGCCTCGTCGCTGAGGATCGCCGTCGTGACATTGAGACCGATGCCGGTACTCCCGTCGCTCGCGGCGAAGAAGCGCGAGAACAGCCCGATCCCGGCCACGCGTTGTGCCTGGGCGCCGCTGGCAGATGCGGTGTTCGACGTCGTGACCTGATCAGGCGTGTCGACCTCGAGCAATCGGTCGACGCTGCACGCGCTCGCGCTGAGCGCAAGCCACAGGGCCACACGAGGGGAGTAACGGGCGAGTGACGACGTGGCGCGTCGCATCATGGGAGACTGGCAGAGTGACATAGCGAGGTTAGCGCTGATCAGAACGCGATGTTCACGCGGCCGATGAAGTAGCGCAGTGGGGGCTCCGCGGTGAAGTCCTGACTGGATGCGCCGGGATTGCTGTTTGCTTCGGGATCGAGGCCAGGGAACCTGTTCCACAGCATTCCGAGGTTGCGGCCACTCAGCACGACACTCATCTCCTGACCTCGGAGAAGACGCTCGGTCCAGCGTTTCGGGACGAAGTATGAGGCGGATGCCTCGCGCAGCCGAATGAAGTCGCCGGGCGCGAAGAAGCCCCAGAGCGTCCGTGACGTCGAGCTGCTGCCCATCACGGCCGCGGCCTGTTCGTCAAGCGGTGCGGTGGGGTCGTTCACCGCGCGACAGTTCGCGGTCGAAACACAGCGCTGGTTCTGCGACTGCCAGTAGCTGTAATACTGACCGCGATAGTCGAAGAGCGTGGCGAGGCGCAGCGCGCCGCGCAGGAAGGTGACGGTATTCGTGAGGCCTGCCTCGTACTGCGGAAGCGAAGCGCCGCGATACGCCTGCGCGCCATCGACCGTGATCTCGCTCTCGACCAGCAGGCCGTCACCGTTCGCATCCATGTACGTGCGAATCGGCCTGTCCCACAGGCCGTTGATCGGATACCCGACGACGTTGCGCGGCCCTGCGGCCGTGCTCAACGTGGCATCGCCGATAGTGACGAGGCGGTTGCGGATGTGGGAACCGTTCAAGCGAACATCCCAGGTGGCGAGCCGCGTTCGCAAGACGCCCGCGTCGACGGTGAGTTCGTACCCGCGGTTTTCGACCTTGCCGATATTCTGGAATTGCGTGGCGCCCGCGCCGTACGATGGCGGGAGCGGGCGCGAATAGAGTGCATCGCGACTGAGCTTGCGGAACACCGTTGCTTCGATGCCGAGGCGCGAGTCGAAAAGGGCGATGTCGACACCGCCCTCGAACTCGGTGGTGACTTCCGGCTTGAGGGCCGGATTCCCCACCGATGACAATCTCAGCGCGGGCGTCTCCACGCCCCCGATCGAATACGTCGTCGGGGTGAGGAACGCGAGGGCGGCGATGGTGCCCGGTTGCACCCCCGCCTTCCCCCAGGCGGAACGCACTCGAAGACTGGTGAGCAGCGGGGCGCGTGGGAACCAGCCCTCGTCGGAGACGACCCACGAGAGCGATGCGCGGGGATACACCGTCGTGCCGACGGTGCGACCGAACGCGCTGTTCTGGTCCGTGCGCGCGCCGATCGTCCCGAACAGTCGGTCCCGGTGGCTCAGCTGCTGCTCGACAAAGGCGCCGTACGTTGCATTCTCGATGGTGAACTCCGACGCTGTACGCTGCGATGCGGAGTTCGGGGTGGTGACGCCGGGTCCCAGTCCATAGCCCTGCAAACGGCTGCGATAGCTTTCATCGCGGAACCACTGGGCCCCGAACGTCGTGCGCGACCGAAGGTCGTTCGTCAGCTGTCGTGTTGCCGTGGCGCCGAGGTCGATCGAATAGCGATTGACGTTGTTGCGCTCGGAATCCTTTCCGGAGAACCCCTGCGCGGCGGTGGGCCCGAACGCTGAGCCCTGGTTCGGTCCTTCGCCGAGCATGCCCAGTTGAAAGCCGTAGGTGCTCGACTGATCTGCGCCGCCGGTGGAACGCAGTTGCAGCCAGCTGGACGGCGTCCAGGTGAGTGTGGTGCTCCCACTGAAGCGTTGCGACTCGGTACGCTGCTCAACGGAGAAGATGTCGCCGACATACTCCCGCTGCGTACCATTGGTCCACCGACCATCGGACCGGAGCGCAGCGCTGCAATTGATGGTGCAACCCGGTGCGGTGATGAACTGGAACGTGAAGCCGCCGAGCGACGAGCCACCGAACACCTGGTTCACCGCGCGGTTCGAGATGCCGGCGCTCACGTCGAGCGTCGCATTGGACGAAAGCGCGAGCTGGAAGTTGCCCCGATAGCTGTCATGCGCGAGCACGTTCGGCCGGACCTGCCGCTCGCGCGGAGGCGTGCCACGTAACGCGGCGATGCGCACGATCTCCGTGTCGGGCATGACGTACGGTCCGGTCTCGCCTTCGCGACTGGCAGAGACAAAGAACCGCAAGAGTCCCACGCCGCCTGATGCCTGCAGTCCGAACAGGCTGCGCGGCGATCGATTGATGCCTCCGCGAGCGTTTCGGAAGGGCGACGTGAGCGGATTGAGATACGGATTGTTGCTGGTCAGGCTGTCGACGATGCATTGCTTGAGCGCGGCGCGAGCATTCGTGCACTGCACGACGCCACCTACCGGCGTTCCCGACGCATTGATGTTTCGGCCCCAACTCCGCCAGTTCGCCATGTAGGTGCTCGGCTGCTCGACGCGGCCAACCTCGGCGAACGTCGTCCACCGCGTTCGGGCGCCCGCGGCTCCGCGCTTGGTCTTGATGACGATGACGCCGTTCGCGGCGGCTGTGCCGTAGAGCGCAGCTGCGGAAGGGCCCTTCACGATGTCGACCGACTCGATGTCTTGCAGGTTGAGGTCTCCGAGACGCGTGCTGCTGGTCCCGAATGCTCCGGTGATCGCGCCGGCATCGAAACGCGCACCGTCGACAATCACCAATGGATCATTGGTGAGCGAGAGTGAGCTGAGGCCACGAATGCGGATGGCAGGTCCTGCGCCGGTGACACCGGTGCCCTGAAACACCTGCAGGCCCGCCGTCCTTCCTTGAAGCAGCTCCTGAAAGCTCGTGGCGGGCGCTGTCTTCATGACCGAGTCGACGGCGATCAGACCCTGCACGTTTCCGAACTCACGACGCGCCTGTTCGCCCGTGGCGGTGGTGACGACTTGCTCGAGGGTGGCGACCAATTGGCCGAGCGAGAAGTCCGCGTTCGCGTCACCGGTTTCGGGCACGGTAACCTCGCGCGTCGCGGGCCGGTAACCGATCCTCGTGACGCGCAGCATCACGCGGGTTGCTGCAACGCCCGGTATCGCGTACAAACCATTGTTGTCCGTGATGGCGCCAAGGCGCGTGCCGACGACGACGATGTGAGCGGAAGACACCGCGCGACCGTCGTCCTGCGCCGTGACGCGGCCACGAACCGTGACGGTGGACTGGCTCGCCAGCCGTGAAGCGGCAGCGGGTGACAGCAACGCGAGCAGGAGGGCAGCACGGACAACCAGGGAGGGCATCCAGTACTCCGGGAAGGATGTGGTACGTGTGTAGGTACTCGGCGTCGGCTGGCGCCGTCGGAGACCGTACATCGAACCGGCAGGGCAGACGCGTTTCAGCGCGGGCAACTTCACGGGTGGTCTCACGCCATGCCACGGGATTCTGCCGAGGAGTCGGCGTGTGAGAACGAGTGG